>JBBRJN010000028.1:0-13042 GCA_038219365.1 Kiritimatiellia bacterium
TGGTTGAGAACACCACCTTCCGCGACCTCGCCCACGCTGTCTCCTGTTACGAGAAGGTCGTGGGCCGCGGCGGCGCGGCGGCCACGGTACGCAACTGCATCGTCTCGCAGGCCACGGTGTCGCCGTTCTATCACGACGCGCTCTCGACGATCAACGTCGCCTACACGCTCTCAGATACCGACCCCGTTCCCGGCACCGGCAACGTGGTGGGCGACCCGCTTTTTCTGAACCCTGGCAGCGGCAACTTGACCCTCCAGACAGGCTCACCCGCCGTAGACTCGGGCGACCCCGCGTCCGCAGCCGACGGCGATGGCAGCCGGGCCGACCTGGGCGCGTTCGCGTTCGACTGGCGCGAAGGCCACGCGGTGATCTCGGAGATCCATTATCACCCGGTCGTCGTGGGCCAGGCGGAATACATCGAGCTGACCAATCCCGGCGGCGCACCGCTCGACCTGACTGGCTACAGCTTCGGGAAAGGCATCACCTACACCTTCCCCGCGGGCACGCTTCTGAACCCTGGCGCACATCTCGTGATCGCCTCCAGCCTCTTGACCCCTAACAGTGCCCCCGCGCTGGTCTGGGACGCCGGCACGCTCGACAACGCCGGTGAGACGCTCCAACTGATCGATGCGGTGTCGAACGAGATTGATCGGGTCGCTTACAAGCCGCTTGCCCCTTGGCCCGTCGAGCCCGACGGGCTGGGCCCCTCGCTCGCGCTGCTCAATCCGCGTTGGAACAATGCCTTGCCGACGAGCTGGCATGCGAGCATGGTGCCGGGCGGCTCGCCCGGCGGCCCTGAAATGGCGGCCCATGACACGCCCGTCTGGTGGCTGGCGCAGTGGGGCGCGACCAATAACTTCGATGCGGCGGCGACCAGCGATTGGGACCGGGACGGCATGGCCACCTGGGGCGAATACATCGCAGGCACACAGCCCACGAACTCAGGCAGCGTGTTGGCGGTGGACATCGGAAGAGCAGGCGAAAACTGTGTGGTGTCGTGCTCGACCATTCCGGCCGGCATCGACTATGGCGGGCAGCGGCGTTTCTATTCGCTGGAGACCCGGACCAATCTGCTGAGCGGCGGCTGGGTCAGCGTCAAGGGCTACACCAATATCGTCGGGCTGGGCCAGTTGATCGCGTACACGAACCTGCCGTCAGCGAGCCGCTTTTTTCGCGTCAGGGTCGCTCTCCAGCCGCTCGAAGAACCGCTGGGAGCTTTCATCAAGCGGATCAGGAGCACCTCCATCGGCCAAGGACAGATCACGCCCTCCGGCGAGATCGAAGTTGCTTTGAACGGCTCGCAGAGCTTCACGCTCACGCCCGGCAACTGGTATTTTGTGGCCGACCTTTTGGTCGACGGCGGAAGTGTTGGCGCGACCAACCGCTACACGTTCTCGGACGTGACGAAAGACCACACGCTCCAGGCGGTGTTCGGCGAGGAACTGGCGGCCAACAACACACCCAAATGGTGGCTGGCTCAGTGGTACGCGACCAACGCGCTTGATGCGGCCGCTGCCGCCGATTCCGATCACGACGGCATGGCCACCTGGGGCGAATACATCGCGGGCACACACCCCACGAACTCGGGCAGCGTGTTGGCGGTGGACATCAGAAGAACGGGCGAAAACTGTGTGGTGTCATGCCCGACCATTCCGGCTGGAACCGGATACAACGGCAAGCAGCGCTACTACACGCTGGAGAGCAAAACCAACCTGCTGGCCGGAGCGTGGCTGGAGGTCAGCGGATACATGAACCTGCTCGGATCAGGCCAGACCATCGCGTTCACAAATTTGCCGTCCGGCACCCGGTTCATCCGCGCCAAGGCGGTGCTGCGCTGACGCTCAGGGGGGGGAGGGGAGCGGCTGTTCACCTTTCGTCCCCGCGCACGAAAGCGTGAATCCTTCCAAGAGATAACAACGAGTGGATTCGGTTCCGTGTCGTGAAACAAGAGGCAGGTAGAGCTGCCTCATGCGGCTCACGGGCGCACTACAAACGGTTGAGAATCGTTCGTAATGGCGCCGCCGTAAGGCGCTGATAGCTGACCTTTGTGCGCAATCGTTTGTCTATTCTCACGCTACCGTCATCTCTTTCCTGATTTCCGATTAAGAAAATCTCGATCCGATAGAATGATTGTAATGCGCTGCCGCAACGCCCAGCGTCCATCAAGGAAGGTCTGGATATGGCCGATGAAACAATGAGCTGTTGTTGGGCGTTGGCTGTTGGGCGTTGGTGTCGAAGAAGCAAAGTCCCCCATCGTTGGCTCTGCGAGCGCGACGAGGATGCCCAGTACCCTTTGTTTTTGCGTCACAAAACCTTTTCGAACAGGCTCTAGCTAACCGCTTACAGATTACGCCCCTCGCTCTTTTCAGCCTTGCCAGACACCTCGTGCCATTCTATTATTCGAAAACGTCAGGAGAAATATTATGCGTCTAGTGTCTCTCATTCTGTGCGTCTTTATTTCAGCCCCCATGCTCCGCGCTGCGGCTCCGATCGAGTACCATTATCTCGACGGTCTATCCGACCCGAAGCGCTGGGAGCCCTCCGAATGCGAGACCTCCGTTTCACCCCACAACGCCTGGGAACATCCCTCTGTCCGCATGCACATTCCTGTGGACTTCACAGCGGGCGAGAAGAAATATCCCATCGGCTGGCCGCGCATTTACCTAGCCCTCAAACCTGACGAACAGGCGTGGCAGGCGTACGACCGCTTCGAGTTTCAGCTTTTCACAGAGAGCTCGCGCACCAACCTTCCCAAGCGCCCGCTGATGTTCCACGTCTACGGCCCGCACGACCAGAAGAAGCTCTTTCCCCTCGACCTTGCCACCCTCGGCGCAGCAAAGACCTTCACCGTCAACATCTCCGACCTCGGCATGACCGGCACGGTCGTACGCCTCGGCTTCAACATCAACGAGGCGGATTACGCCGACAAGGACGTGGTCGATTTTCACTTCGGCGGGTTCCGACTTGCGCGTGCCACAGCGGCGCAGGTGACGGAACTTAAGGCGATCACGCCCGCGCTCTTCTGCGACAGCCGCGTGCTGCCCGTGGAACTGGTCGCCGAAGGACCGCCCGACAAACTCGCCACTGGCATTCCCTTCCAACTCCGCTGCGGCGAACGCCTTGCGCTCACGCTGACCGTGCCCGTGACCCGCGGACGACAAACCGTTTTTCTTCCGCTACAGGATGTAAAGCTGGAGCCCGGCCTTTATTCGCTGACCGCCTGCCCCGACTCGCCCGACCTGCGCAAAGAAGTGACCTTCACCATCGTTTCCTCACCCTACAGGAGCGTGGACGTCCCCGTCCGCGATTGAGTATGAAACGTCTTACAATCTCATTGCTTGTCCTACTCGCCCTTTCTCTCTCCGCCCGCGCCGAGACCTTCATCTTCGATTTTGGAACCAAGGTTTCGCCCTTGTATCCCGGCGCGATCCGCATCACGGAGGCCGGAGGTGCCCAGGCGGCATGGGGCCGCGATGCGGCGAAGTCCAGCGCCAATCCGCTCGTGCGTGAGTGGTCCGAAGACAAACAGAGCGGGAAAAAGAGCCCGCCCACCGTCTATCTCAACGACCTCACATGCGACAACGTCTCATCCGGTGCGGACCTCGCCCTCACGCTCACCGCTGTGCCTGTTGGCGATTACAAGCTGCTCCTGCTCTGCGGTCGTGCGGGGGGACGTTCCGAGCAGGTCTGGGACATTGACGTCCGCGCTGACAAAGGCGAGGCTAAAGCCACCTTCTCCGGCCCTCATGAGCTCCGTGCTCTCCAACTGGATGCGACGGCCACTGAAAAAGGCCTCGAACTCCTCTTCAGAACCCGCAGCCGCTGGCTCGTAAACGCGCTGATCGCCGTGCCTGTCGCCGAGTGGGCCGCCGTGCAAAAATCGATGCTAGAACCTTTGCTCGCCGAGTGCTTCACCCTGCCGCCTGAAGAAATGGCCAAGTGGAAAGAGACGCCGCGACCCAGCCAGACCCCGGAGCCGAAGTGGACCGACCGGCAGAAAAAGGACGGCCTCGCCGTCTACACGCGGCCGTGGGCCGAGCCGGTCTGGCCCGACCACTTCCCGCGCCAGCATGAACTCGACGCGCCGGTCCGCGCCTTCGCCTCGCCCGGCGAGTACGAGCCACTCACCTTCACTCTCTACCCCCTTTCCGCTTTTTCCAACGCGAACGTCGAGGTATGCGGCTCGCTCGTCTGCACAACGGGCGTTAAGAGGGCCGTCATTGATTCTGCGAACATCGACCTGCGCTGTGTGCGCTACATGAACGTGCGGCCGAACTACAGCGCCTTCAACACCTACTACCGGGCACCGGACGTGCTCATGCCGTGGCAGCCGCAACCGCTCAAGAAGGGCGAAAACCTGCGGCTCTGGCTCACTGTCCACGTCGGGCTCGGCCAGCCCGCCGGGCTCTATGAAGGCAAGGTGAGCGTCACAGCGGACCGCCTCAGCCTCTGGGTCCCCATCTCCCTTCGCGTTCTGCCGATCACGCTCCAGAAGGACCAATCGCGCGTCTACGGACAGTACTACCACCATCCGTTGCGGAACATCGACAACGCGCCGGATGACTTCTCACGTACGTGGTGGCAACACAAAGCCGAAGCCCAACACGCCGACATGCGCGAACACGGCATGAACACCGTCGTTCTTGGGTTGAATGGTTCTTGGAAAGAAAGCCGCTGGACCTACGCGTTCGACCGTCTCCAGCGCGACATCGATCTTTATCGCAGCGTGGGTTTCGACAAACCCATCGTCTGTTCGTTTCCGTGCGACAGCCTGTACCGCAAATACATGAAAGCGGGCATGGGATCACATTTAGATCAGATTAAAATGCCGCCGGACGCGTTCTTCAAAGAGCTGACCGCCATGGTGCAGACCATTGAGTCCGAGGCCCGCCGCCGCCAGTGGCCAGAACTGCTCTACTATCCCGTGGATGAGCCCTCCACCAGCCCGGATTCCGTGGCCTTCATGACGCGCGTCATGGCCGCGATCAGGCAAGTTCCCAAGGTGCGCACCTACATCACCGCCGATCCCGAGCACGAGCAGTTCGCGCCCCTGCGCCCGTTTATCGATGTTTGGTGCTGTCAGCCCTTCTCGCTCGGACGCACGGCGGTCCTGGCGGACATGAAGGCACGCGGCGTGGAATATTGGTGCTACCCCAACCATATCTCGGGCGAGAACGACCACACCCCCACCCTCGGCGCACGCATGACCTACGGCTTCGGATTTTGGCAATCGGGCTACCGCGCCCTCATCCCCTGGATTTATCAGTACGACTGCGGCGATCCCTGGAACTATCTCGACGGCACGACGCAGGACTTTTTCAACCGCACCGCGGACGACGGCTCGCCGATTCCCGTAACGCTGTGGGAGGCTGACCGCGAAGGCATTGACGACCAGCGCTACCTGTTCACGCTGGAAAACACCATCACCCGCGCTGAAGAGGCGGGTCATAAAGTGGTTGCGGCGAAAGCCCGCGAAATTATCGCCGGGCTCAGCGCCGCCATCACGGTTCAGCAAAAATATAAAAACGACGGCCTCTGGTCAGCCGAGGCCTTCGACGCGTGGCGCTGGGCCCTAGCCGAGCAGATCCTCGCGCTGCAGGCGGCAATGGAGTAAGCCTAGTTCTCTTCGCGCTGGAGCAGGTCGAGTTCGCTCGCGTCACGTTCCCACTCTTTAGTAATGACTTCGAGCTGGTCCTGCACATGCCTAAGGCGCTTGTTGGTGGCTGCGAAGTCGATCTCCGGCGTCGGGTTGAAGAGCATGCCCGAGAGCTTCTCAAGCTCGGCTTCCAGTTCGGCGATGCGCGCCTCGGCTTTGGCCACCTTGTCTTTCAGCGGCTTAACGCCCGGCTGACGCTTGGCCCGCTCTTGGGCGCGGGCGCGGCGCAGGTCTTTGGAGCTGACCGTCTGAAGCGCCCCATCCGGCCCCGGCTTGACAGCGGCAGGTGCCGCGTCAGGTTCGCGGCTCTCGCCAGAGACCTTCTCGCGGTAGTAGTCGTACCCGCCAGGGAAGCGGCGCACACCGGCGGGCGAAACCTCGATGATCGACGTCACGGTGTTGCGCACGAACTCGATATCGTGGCTGACCAGACAGACAGTGCCGTCATATTTATTAATGGCCTGCTCCAACGTGGCACGGCCCTCAAGATCCAAATGCGTCGTGGGCTCGTCAAGCAGCATGAAATTGGGGGGCGAGAGGAAAAGCCGTAAAAACGCGAGCCGGATTTTTTCGCCGCCGCTCAGCACTCCCGAGGGCTTGCCGATGTCGTCCGAAGAGAACCCGAACGCGCCGAGTTGCGCGCGAATGATCTTCTCTGTAGACCCCGGCGCACAACAGCGCTTGGCGCACTCGAAGACCGACGCCTCGGTGGGAATGGTCTCGGCGAACTCCTGCGAGAGGTAGCCCGGCAGCACCTTGTGTCCGAGCGTGCATGTGCCGCGGGTAGGCTGGCGCGTGCCGGCCATGATGCGCAGGAGAGTGGTCTTGCCCATGCCGTTAAAACCCACGATCGCGACCTTATCGCCGCGCGAGATACTGAGGTTCACGTCATGGAGCACGTTCCTGACCCCGTCATAGGAGAAATCCAGGTTCTCGATGCGGGCGATCTCCGCGCCCGAGTGCGGCGCGGGTGCGAGTCGCAGGCCGCCGGCGGACAGACTGCGCTTGGGCATTTTGATCGCATCCGCCTCGATCTTTTCGATCATCTTCATGCGGCTTTGCGCCTGGGTCGCTTTTGAAGCGGTGGCCTTAAAGCGGTCGACGAAGCGCTCCAGCTGTTCGATCCGACGGTCTTGATTAGCCTTGGCTGCAAACAGGTTGGCATGCCGGATGTCACGCTCACGCAGGTAGAAATCAAGATTGCCGTTGTAGCGCGTGGCCGTGTTGGCGTCCACTTCGACCGTGGTGGAGGTCAGCGTGCGTAACAGGTAGCGGTCGTGGGAGATCAGGATCAACGTGCCGTCATAGCTTTTAAGAAAGCGCTGGAGCCACTCCACGGCGGGCAGATCGAGGTAGTTGGAAGGCTCATCGAGCAGCAGCAGGTCCGGGTGCGAAGCGAGCACGCGCGAAAGCTCCGCACGCATCTGCCAACCGCCGCTGAAGCTCTTAAAGGGTTTGTCGAACTCCTCAATGGGAAAGCCAAGTCCACCCAGCGATACTTTAACGCGGGCCTCGATCAGGTAGCCTCCGAGGTGTTCAAACTCGGTCTGGACATCGCCGATGCGTGACAGGAGACGCGTGCGCGCTGACTCGTCCTTCGTCTCGGAAAGCGTGTGTTCGAGCGTGTGGATCTCGTGTTCCATCTCGCCGAGCCCGGGAATACCGCGCAAGGCGTATTCGAGCAACGTCTCGTCGTCTGAATCGGCCTTCAGATGCTGGCGGATATGTCCGATGCGGGGAGACTCCTCGACGAACACGTCGCCGGAATCGGCAAAGGCTTCGCCCAGGATCAGGCGGAAGAGCGTCGACTTACCAGAACCGTTAGGCCCGACAATGCCGATGCGCTCTCCCTTGTTGACGCGGAAGTTGACGTCACCCAGTACTTCTTGCGTGCCGTAACGCACGCTTATGTTGCGGAATTCAATCACGGCGGCGTATCATGCTAAAAATGGAGGGGGATGACAATCATGATTCTCACTGAAATGAAAACGGGCGGTGCCGAGGGTCCACTGAACCGAAAGTCGGACTGTTAAGCAAGTCGCGCCAACAGCGCGTCGGCCTGCGCGTCCGTACCGACGGTAATGCGAAGATATTCACCCGTCGCTGGCCCGGGAAAATAGCGCACAAAGATCTTAGCGGCCTTCAGCGTCTCAAACACGTTGATCGCGTTTCCGTCCGGCGGGCGCGCAAAAATAAAATTGGTTTGAGACACACAGACGGTCCAACCGCGGCGTCGCAGTTCTGCGGTCAACCGCTCACGCGTCGCGCGGATCTTACGCACGTTCTCCCGCATGTAGGGCAGATCGCTGAGCGCGGCCAGCCCCACCACCTGTGCGAGCATGTCCATGTTGTAGGAGTCTTTGATTTTGTAGAGCGCGCCGATCAGCGCCTCGGGCCCGATCACATAGCCGAACCGCAGGCCTGCCAGCGAAAAGGATTTCGAGAGGGTCCGCATCACCAGCGTGTTCATGTTGCCCGCCGCCAACGCGAGGTCCATGCACGTTGAGTCCGCGAAGTCGCCATAGGCCTCGTCGATCAGCACCACGCCGTCAAGCGCCTTGCAGAACGCCGTCACGACGGCCTTGTCATACATCATGCTGGTCGGCGCGTTGGGATTGGTCATGAAGAAAAGCGACACGCCATACCCTTCCGGCATGCGCCACGTAAAGTCGGCCTTGAGCGTCACGGGCATCAGGGTGACCCCGCGGCTCTCAGCCAACACTGGATACAGTGAGTAAGAGGGCTGGAAATAACCCACGCTGCCGTCGTTCTCCACAAAGGCCCGCGTGCACAGCGCGAGAATCTCATCCGAACCGTTGCCGATGAAAACCTGCTGCACCGAACATCCGTGGAGCTCTGCAAGGCGCTGGCGTAACGCCATAAAGACGGGGTCCGGGTAAAGGCGCAGCCTCGCATAGTCGAACGCCTTCAGCGCCTCGTCCACCTTCGGGCTCGGCGGGTAGGGGTTCTCGTTCGTGTTCAGTTTGATGATGTCCGGATCTTTGGGTTGCTCACCGGGCGTGTAGGCCTCAAGGGCCAGGACGTTTTTGCAGATGTACATGGGACCATTACGGGGTTGAGTGACACGTTACAAGGGGTGGGATTCGCGTTAAAAAATTCGCGGGATTTATATCATATTTCACCTGCTAAGCGATACCTTTTCCCTTCACTCTTTGACCCCTCAAAAATTATCATCAATCCCCGCTTGCAAGCAGGGCACCTGTTTTGCTAATGTGTGGGTCACTTTTGCGCCCATCGTCTATCGGTTAGGACACAAGGTTTTCATCCTTGGAAGCGGAGTTCGACTCTCCGTGGGCGCGCCAGCTTCTGATAGCCGCAAGCCGTTTGTCTTGCGGATTTTTTGTTTCAGGAGCAGTCTGCGGGCCGCCTATGAAAATCCTGCTGCTCACGCCGCCGCTCGTCCAACTCAACACGCCGTATGCCGCGACACCCGCGCTGACAGGCTTTCTGCAAAGCCAAGGCGAGTCGGTGGCGCAGGCCGACCTTTCGCTCGAACTCGCGCTTCGCCTCTTTTCGCGTGAGGGGCTCCGCCAGGTCGCCGCAGCCTGCGGCACGCCGGCCAAGTCAACCCCGCTCGTCCGTTTCTTTCTCACCCACCTCGACGTTTATCTGAACACCGTCGAGACCGCCATCGCTTTTCTTCAGGGCCGCAATGAGGCCGCGGGCTGGCTCATCGCCCGTCGCGGCTATTTGCCAGAAGGTCCGCGGTTCGCAGCACTCGCACCTGAGGGCACAGGGGCTGACGAAGAGGAGACGCTTTCTGAACTGTTCGGCACGCTGGGCGTGGCCGACCGCGCCAAACATCTCACCTCGCTTTACCTCGACGACCTCGCGGACATCATCCGCGAAGGCGCGGACCCCGACTTCGGCTTCGCGCGCTATGCGGAGCGGATCGCGGTCAGCGCTGCGACCTTCGACCCGCTTCTGAAACGCCTCTCCGCGCCACCCTCGTTTATCGACCGGATCATCGACAGCCTTGCCGAAGAGACGCTGAAACAGCATGCGCCCGACATCGTCGGCCTCACGCTCCCCTTCCCCGGCACCGTCTATGCCGCCTTCCGGATTGCAGCAGTCGTGCGCCGTATCGCACCCGCCACGCGCATCGTCATGGGCGGCGGCTACGTCAACACCGAACTGCGCCACCTCTCCGATCCGCGCGTCTTCGACTTTGTCGACGACCTTTGTTTCGATGAAGGGTTTGCCCCTTGGCTCGGCATTCTCGGACTCGGCCCGCGCGTCCGCACGCTTACGCGCGCGTCACTCGGGGTGCAGAATCCACTCTTCAGTCATCAGCCAACTCCTCACTCCTCTCTCCTCACTCCTAACTCCTCACTCCCAACTCCTAACTTCTGCGGCCTCGACCTCTCGCGCTACATCAGCCTAGTCGAGATGGCCAATCCCCTGCATCGTATCTGGTCGGACGGCAAGTGGATCAAGCTGCAACTCGCCAACGGCTGCTACTGGCACAAATGCGCCTTCTGCGATGTCGCGCTGGACTACATCGGACGGTACGAGCCGCCGGATGCGAAAGCGCTCGCCGACGCGCTGATACGCCTGAAACATGAAACCGGACAGACCGGGTTCCACTTCACCGACGAGGCGCTTGCGCCCGCGCTGATCCGTCAGCTTTGCCATGAACTGCTGGCTCGTGGCGAAACCCTCACGTGGTGGGGTAACGTCCGCTTCGACAAGAGTTTCACCCCAAATCTCGCGAACCTCATGGCGCAGGCCGGCTGTATTGCGGTCACCGGCGGACTCGAATGCGCACACGACCGGTTGCTGAAACTGATGAATAAGGGCATCACGCTGGACAGTGCGGCCCATGCGTGCCGCGCTTTTTCTGAGGCAGGCATTCTCGTTCACGCCTACCTGATGTATGGGTTCCCCACGCAAACCGAACAGGAGACGCTCGACGCGCTGGAGTATGTGCGGCAACGCTTTGAGGAGGGCCATATCCAATCCGCCTACTGGCACCGGTTTGCCCTCACGGCCCACAGTCCCATCGCGCAATGCCCGGACAAATACGGCCTTGTGCTAACGCCGCAACCTGAACCCCCGCAGCGGTTCGCCCTCAACGAAATTGCCTATGAGGAGCCAGGTGCGCCGGACCACACCCGGCTCGGCACAGGCCTGCGCCGTGCGCTTTACAACTACATGCTCGGCCTTGGGCTTGATGCCCCCGTCCAAACCTGGTTCTCCACTCCGCATACGGTTCCCGCAAAAAACCGGTCACGTTAACCCGCAAGCCTCCTTATGACTGTTCCAAACCGACCGTCCATCAGCTACAAGCATCGGCCACGCGGCCTTGAGATCCTGCATGAGGACAGGGATATTTTGGTGGTCAATAAAGAGCCCGGGGTCTTGACCACAGGCACTCGGCGCGGCGAGGACTTCACGGCGGAGAACGTCCTGAACGACTTTGTCAGGAAAGGCTGTGCCCGCGCAACCAAACACGTCTACCTGGTCCACCGTCTCGACCGCGAAACCTCGGGCGTGCTGCTCTTCGCAAAAACCGAAGAGGCGCAGCAAAGCATCAAGGACAACTGGAAGGAGACCGAAAAATTCTACCTCGCTGTCGTGCGCGGTCACCTGAAAGAAAAGTCGGGGATCTATGCCAGCTATCTAGCGGAAAATGAGGATCAATTCGTCTACTCCGTGGCCGACCCGTCAAAAGGCAAGCTCTCGCAAACAGCCTTCACCGTGATCAGGGAGATGCCCTCACTTAGCCTGGTTAAGATCAAACTGCTGACCGGACGCAAAAACCAGATCCGCGTCCAGTTTGCCGAACACGGACACCCGGTGCTCGGCGACCCCAAGTATGGCACGCGCGACCCTTTTCGCGAGCGGCTCTGCCTGCACGCCAAATCCATTGCCTTCAACCATCCGCACAGCGGCGAACGTCTTTTTTTCGACACCGCTATCCCCGCTGTTTTCAAACGGGTTGCCGGGGGCTTCGAGGAGGCCGAATGGCAGCGTACGCAGGTCAAACAATCCTAATTTTGGGCATTACAAGCGCATTGGGGGACGGTCCTTACGGGCCCGCCACAAACGGGAAACCCTCACGTCAAATCAGGGAAGCGGCTGCCCGTTTTCAGACTTAGCCCAGTGCGTGGCGTTGTGGACCAAATCCGTGGCGTTGCGCAGCCCGAGTTTGCGCTTGATATGCTCGCGATAGGTCTGGATCGTTTTCGCGCTGAGTTTGAGGTGGGTCGCAACCTCCTGCGACGACATGCCGCCCCCAATCAAGGAATACACCTGCAGTTCACGGTTGCTGAGATGTTCGACGCTAGCACGCGAATCCACCCCCTGTTTAGATCCCACGAAAAGCTTGAGCATACGGGCAGAAATGGCGGCGCTGACGTACAACTCGCCCTGAAGGACGCACCGGATGGCCTCGATGATCTTCTCGCCTGGCTCGTGTTTCATGATGTAACCCTGCGCGCCCGCACGCAACACGCGCTCGGCATAGACACTCTCCTCATGCATGGAGAGCACCAACACACTGACCCGCGTAAACTTGCTCCGCAGCTCTTTCAGCAACTCAATCCCGTTGGTTCCGGGCAACCCGAGATCCAACAGGATCAGGTCAGGTGTATCAACAGCCAGCCGCTCAAGGGCTTCCGCAGCACAGCCGACCTCGCCGGCAACCGCCAGGTCAGGCGCCGCCCGAATCAACGCGGCAAGCCCATCGCGCATAAGCGGGTGATCATCCACAAGCAAAACTCGTTTACACCCCCGCTTCCTGTCAACCACTTCACACGGAGGTTCACTCTCCTTGGCCATGTTTTACCTCTGATTTCAGATAAGGACACACCTATAAATCAACTGTTCAAGAACACGAAAATCATCATTAAGTACTTTTAAGCTCTGCGCTATAAATTATATTTTCACTTATCCTAAATAGCAAGCCGAATCTAGCTTGAACTAAAAAGAAGAAAATGGACACAACCGAAGAATGGCGTTGTCAGAAACCTGCTTTTGCCGTACTCTTCTCCCATTCATGAATGAACTGACCGTCTTCCATCTCCTTGACCAAGCCACCGACCGCGACAGCCTGCAAGCGCTCGCGAATGGCCTCACCGACACGTTCCACGAATTCTGTGATGAGACGTTCCCTTCTGAAGAGCCGATCGACTGGCCGCCCCTGCGGGTCATTCAAGTCACCAGTGCCGACCAGCTTAAAGACGCGTTCTTCCTCGATGACCGCATCGACGGGCTAATGACCGACGACGGCAAGGACTGCATTCTCTTTCTGCTGGACGACACCTTCACCGCTCTGGATGTCGACGGCATCCCCTATCCTTTGCCTCTGCACGCGCTAGAGGTGGACGGCGTGCCGCTGCTCCAATGGCTCTACACCTACTT
>JBBRJN010000029.1:0-13041 GCA_038219365.1 Kiritimatiellia bacterium
ATGTGCAGTTCGCGCGGATCGCCGAACGTCTGGCGCTGCTGGACAAAAACCTCGCCGTTTCCGATCTGACGCTGAGCCAATTGGATGCCATCAACGTCGAACTAGCGGCTCTGCCGAACCGCGCAGAGCGTCTGCTCTCGGCGCTCCGTTTCCAACAGGCTTGCGACAAGGCGGGGCAGCCCTCAAGCCCCATGCTCGTGGGCACAGCCACATCCATGGAGCAGCTCATGCCGAGGGCCACGCCCTTCGAACTTTGCACCTCCCGCGAGGTCAACCTCAGCTTGGCCCGCAATGAAAAGGAGAGCTTTCAAGTGGCGGTGCTGCCCGCCGACGCATCGTTGAAAAAGGTGGCCGTACGCGTGACCGACCTGACCTCAGCCCGCGGCGATATCTTCAAGCGCGCTCAGATCGACTGCGACGTGACCGGCTATGTCGAAACGAAAAAACGCCCACCCTACGCCGTCACACACATCGGCTGGTGGCCCGACCCGCTTCTCAACTTCCTCGGATCCGTCGACATCGCCGCGGGCGACCTTCAGAGCTTCTGGATACGCCTGCGCGCACCGCACGACCAGCCGCCCGGCGAGTACCGCGGCAAGCTGACCGTGACTGCGGAGAACGCGCCGGCCTTCACGCTCGACCTGCGTGTGCGCGTGTATGGCTTCACGCTTCCCTCTGCCAGCCCTCTGCCCCTAGCCATCACATTCTCGCCGCACGATTCGCCGATCCCCGAAACGCAAGCCGCTCAGTCGGCGTGGCGCAAGACCGCGGAATATCCCCTCAATGCCTGGAAGAAGCACGCCTCGCGCTGGGGCGACTTCCTGTCCGATTACTACATCACCTACGACAGCCTCTACCACCACGGCATGCCCGATTTCGAGATTCTCAAGCGCCTGCACGCGCAAGGCCGCCTCGATCATTTCAATCTTGGCTACTGGTACTATTTCGATGATACTGAAACGTCCCGCACCAAGTGGCAGACGAACACGCTTGACCGCCTGCGCTTGGCCTATGGCAAAGCCAAGGAACTCGGCTTGCTTGACCACGCCTACATCTATGGCTGCGACGAGGTCCCCACCAACCACTTCTCGCGCGTCGAGGCGGCCGCGTCGATCCTCAAAAAAGAATTCCCCGACGTGCCGATTATGACCACCACCTACGACCAGAGTTACGGCATGACCTCCGGCATCAAGTCCATCGACGCCTTCTGCCCGCTGACGCCCAAGTTCGACCCCGCCCAAGCCGCCGTCGCGCGCGCGGCCGGCAAGCAGGTCTGGTGGTACATCTGCTGCGGGCCTCATCATCCGCACGCGAACATGTTCATCGAGTACCCCGCGATTGAAGGACGCCTTCTCATGGGCGCGATGACCGCCAAGGAGCGTCCCGACGGCTTCCTCTATTACCAGATCAGCATCTGGAACTCGCAGAAGCCCATCACCTCGGGACCGTTCACCGACTGGAATTCGCGCAGTTGGACGACCTACCACGGCGACGGCGCTTGGACCTGCGTCGGGCCAAACGGCACCCCGCTGCCGACCCAGCGCCTCGAGAATTTTCGTGACGGTCTCGAGGACTTCGCCTATGTCCGCATCCTCGAAGATCTCGCCGGAAAACGGAAGGCTCAGCCTGTAACGCCTTGGCTTGCCGAAGCCCAAGCGGCATTGGCCGTGCCCGAAACAGTGGTCAAAAGCATGACCGAATACGCCCACGACCCCGCCGCACTATACGCCTGGCGCAACCACATCGCCCAACTGATCGAAGACGCTCCGGCACAACTCGAACCGCTTCTCAAATAGAATAGGACATCAACATGAAGACACGCCTTTCACCCGCAGCATGGTTCGTTTCAGCCGTTCTCGCCTCCACTTTTTACGCCTGGGGCTGGGGCGCACCGCACGGGACCATTACCCAGGCGGCGACCGTCACGCTGCCGGATTGGCAAAAGCAACTATTGGGCGATGAGTTGAAGCGCCTAGGGGATGCCTACTGCTTCATCCCGGATCAGGTTTATGCCGACAAAACAAATGCGTCCTTCGCGATGATGGAGACAAAACCCGGGGTGGTCTATCTGGTGAATCTGCACTTGCCTGCAACGCCTGCGGAAAATTACAGCATCCTACAATACTTCATGAACAAAGCCGTGGCCTCGCTCAAAGCAGGCAACATGGGCGATGCGGCCCGCTACTCCGGAACACTCGCCCACGTGCTGGAAGACTGGGGATGCCCGGCCCATGCGGTTCCGGGCGACAACATGTTCACGCTCTTCAAACAGTTTCTCCCACCGCCACCCGCGCAACACTACACGCTGTTGCACAGCCCGGTCGAAGGTGGCACCTTCACGATCCGTCTTGACGCCTACCAACCGCGTCTTCTCGGCACCACCGTCGACGAGGCGGCCTTCAACCTGCTCCGCCGCTCGCAGGAAGCCACGATCAATGCCCGAGGCCAGGTGAACCCGATTATCCAAGCCTTGTACGCGAACGACACGAACACGGCCAATGCCGCGCAGCAAAAGGCGGCGCTCTTTGACGCTGCCGTCGTGGCTGACGCGCTGCACACCGTGTGCTGCCTCGGCCAAGCAAGGTTCCCCGACCAAGGAGCACTCGCCGCCGTCGACGTGTCCACGCTGCTGCCGTTGCAGGCCCCAGACCTCTATTTCCCGCAGGCCGCTTTTTTCAGCAAGCCCTACTGGGGATACGCCACTTCCGGCGTGCTCCTGTGCAATGGCACCGAGCCGGTTCCCCTTCAGCTCAACGTACAAGAACAAGGGCAGATCGTGTCAAAAACATTTGCCTCCGGCATCGGCACCGGCACGCGCAGCGACCTGACGTATCAAATACCAACCCATGTTTATGGGCGTTTCACCGTACAGGTCGGCCTGCATGCTGAGCTGGGGAAAAGCGGGAGCGTGATCTTCGAGGTTAGCGGCAACGGAAAATCCCTTGTGCGCCTCGGCCCTATCCAAGGGGCTGCACCCGCGCAATCGATCGATGTCGTCCTTACCGGGGTCACCAATCTCCAACTCACCGTAACCTCGGCAGCAGGAGATGGCAAAGGCAATTACGCCATCTGGGCCAACCCCAAACTCGAAAAACAGATTTCACACTAAACCGTTCGCCCGCCTCAGCGCGTCGCCACAAACGCATACGCGTTACGAGGTCGCTTAAGGCCTGTCCCCGCCGTAGCCTCTAAGAAACGAGAGACTATTCCCCAACACCCTTCCACCGCGTTTCGCATCAGAATGCCATACCTCTGTCAACAACCGATTACCTGCGGCAACCGCAATCAGGAAGGCGTTCAAGGGGACTTGGGAAGTGCGATGACTTTGGATCTGGCTGAACGACTTTTTCACGGCAGGGCCACTCGCACGCGGTAGAAGAACGAGCCGCCCGAATCCGGCACCGCGACGGTCATGCGGCCTCCGTCGCCGGACACGGTCGAGACGGCGTTCGACCATGACGCCGGCGCGAGTCTCCGCGAATGCTGCACCGTATAATCGCGTCCGACCGCCGTGTCGAACGAAACGTTCACCTGGCTTAGCGTGCTGGCCACGCCGCGGATCGTAAAGAAGCTCGCGCCGTTCGTCGGGCTAGTCAGCGCGACGTACTCCTGCCACGTCGGGAAGCCGTCGCCGTCGGGGTCGCCCAGTTCTGCGGCGTCCCAGTCGGGCCCGAGCTGATAACTGTCCAGCCAAACGATGGGCGTTCCCAGTGCCGCAATGCTTGCCGTCACCACATACTCGTAGGCCCCCAAGTCGACGATGCCGTTGACGAACCGCGCGCGCCCGTCCAAATCGGTCTCGCCCACGATCCAAGGCATGTTGGTGCCTGCGTTGATGCACGGCGAGGTGGCGCTCAGCCGGTAGTTCCCGCCCAAGGGGTCGACGAACTGCGGGTCAGCACTGATATTGCCACCCACGTCATACTCGCCGGCCGGCAGGGGCCACGTATCGCAGTGGTCGAGCGTGCTCTCAAGCGCGTTTGTCGCCACCGGTGCGCTGTTCTCCCAGACAATCGAATTGGCCACGTTACACCAGCCCACGCCGCCGATATCGCTCAAGGCCACATTGGCGCTCACCGTGCAGTTGTTGAGATAGGCATACATGGCACCGCCTGCCTGCCCGGCTTCGTTGCCCACAACCAGACAGGAGCTGAGGGAGCCCCCGAAAGAGCCGCCGGCAGACCTCAGCGCAACGTTGCCGCTGAGGACACACCGGAGGCTGTTGTAGCACAAGGCCATGCCGCCGCCATACCAATCTGCAACGTTGCCGCTGAGTTGACAGTCGATCCATGCCCCGCCCCGCGCGCCTCCGCCAAGCCAGGCGGACCGCGAGTCTGTCACGACACAGTTGCTGACCGTGTTCTCGTTGAACGCGCAAGACACGCCGCCGCCCTCCGTCTCGCCGGCATCGGCGGTCGCGCCCCCCGTGACCGTCACACCGGTCAACCGGGCGGCGGGGTGTCCGAGATAGGCGCCGCGCACGGCCCCCGCGCCGCACGCCGTCTCCGGCGCATGCCACGCGCCGCGCACGATCACGGCCGACGGACCGTTCTCTCCCAGGACGGTGACCGGCTTCTCGATGCAGACACGGTTCGTGTGGGACTGCCCGGTTGCGGGCCGGCCGCCCAGCTCGTACGTTCCGTCAGCGATGTGGACCGTCCCGCCCCATGGGGCCGCATCCACTGCGGACTGGATGTTGGTGGCGGCCGTCTCCCACGTCGCGAACGGGGCTTCGTGCGTGCCGCCCAGCGTCACAAACGCATCGCCCGCAATCACCACGACCTGAAACTCCGTAAAGACACTGTCTGTCGCATTGGAGGCTGTCGCACGGATCGTGTAGACCCCCGCGTCGGCAAACGCATGCTTCACCGGGTTCTCGTTGACCGCACCCATACCGTCGCCAAAGGCCCAGTCCAGCCCGGACGGCAGACCGCTGATCTCGGCTTGGAAAGCCTGCGCGTAGCGGGGCGCCACGACAAGGGTTTCCGCACTCACCGTGATCGCGAGCGGCCCGGCCAGGGCCGCCGCCGCCGTTTCAACCGCGCCGATATCGGTGCCCGCGCCCACGATGCGCGCCATGCGATCCCTGTCGAGCCCTTCAGCGCCCGTCATCCACTCACGTTCTGCCCCCGCATCGATACAAGGGGATCCTGGCAACAGATACGGTTCGCGGAAACCGGCCACCTGGGGCTGCGCGATCACGGAGCCATAATAGGGCGTGCAACAGTTCTCGCACACGATTTCGGCCGCGTCCGGTGCGACAGGAGCCCGGTTGTGATAAATGATGCTGTTATAGGCCGTTCCGGCGTAGCTGCCGCCCGCATATTGTCCGGCCGCATTGCCGAGCAGTGAACACGATTCCAGTATCGCTTCGTACGTGCCGCCGCCGGTCCAGCCAGCCGCATTAACCGCGATCACGCTGCTATAAAGCACACCGCCGTAAGTGCCGCCGCCGTCTTCCCTCGCCTGGTTGTCCCACACCCGGCAGCGATAAAGCACGCCTGTGGACACCCCTTGCGGAGCGTAATAACCGCCGCCGCGCTGCGCCGTATTGCTGCTGAACTGACTATCATACCATGTGCCGCGCCAGACTCCGCCGCCGCCCCCCGCCGCCGAACAGTTCCGGACAACACAGTTGCTGGCTACCGCTGCATCGAAGGCGCAATACACGCCGCCGCCATCGGTCTCACCGGCATCGGCGGTCGCGCCGCCCTCGACCGTGACCCCGCTGAGCCGCGCGTCCGGGTGTCCGAGATAGACGCCGCGCACCGACGCTGCGCCGCACGCCGTTTCCGGCGCGTGCCAGGCACCGCGCACAATCACGCCCGACGGCCCGTTCTCGCCTTGGACAAGGATTGGCGTTTCAATGCAGACCCGGTTGGTCAACACACACCCTGCGGCCGGGCGCCCGCCCAGCTCGTACGTCCCGTCGGCGATATGAACCGTGCCGCCTGAGGGCGCCGCGTCCACCGCGTCCTGGATGTTGGTGGCCGCCGTCTCCCACGTCGCGAACGGGGGCACGTGCGTCCCGCCCAAAGCCACGAACACATCGCCCGCACCGACCGTAATCAGAATTTCGGCAAAGACGCTGTCTGTCGCGTGGGTGGCTGTGGCCCGAACCGTATAGACCCCGGTGCTGCCGAATGCGTGACTCATGGGATTCTGGTTGGTCACGGATGTGCCGTCGCCGAAATCCCATACCAGGCCGGACGGCAGACCGCTGATCTCGGCGAGGAACTCCTGCGCGGAGCCGACGGTCACAGTCAGTCTCTCTGCGGAAACCTCGATCGCGAGCGGCCCGGCCAACGGGGCCGCCGTCGTTTCATCCGCGCCGATGTCGGTGCTCCCGCCCGCGACGCGCACCTCCAGGTCTATGTCTTGGCTGAAGCCGCTCCCCTCAGCCATCCAATAGCGATAAGCGCCCACGTCGATGCAGGGCGACCACGGCAGCAGATGCGGCTCGCGGAAACCGGCCACTTGCGGTGGTGCCGTCACCGCGCCGCTATCGGGCGTGCAGCAGGAGTCGCACACGGTGCCGACCACATCCTGCCCCACAGGCGCACGGTTGTGATAAAGGATGCTGTTGAAGGCTACTCCGCCTTGGCAGCCGCCAGCCTGCAGACCGGCCGCATTGCCGAGCACCGAACAGGACTCCAGCGTCGATTCATAGGTGCCGCCACCCGTCTGGCCGGCCACATTGCCTGCGACCACGCTGCTGAAGAGGGTGCCTCCATACACGCCGCCGCCTTCCGCTGAGGCGCGGTTATCCCACACGCGGCAGCGGTAAAGCGCCCCGCTGCCGTCATTCAAGCGAAGGTAGTAGCCACCGCCGCTCTGCGCCGCGTTGTTCGTCAGCAGGCAGTCGTAGAGCGTGCCCCCGTTGCAGCCGCCGCCGGTCGTTGTCGCCAGGTTGTCGGTTACCTTGCAGTTGAAAAGTTCGGCTTGGCTGCACCCGCCGCCAGACGCGGACGAATTGCGGTTCACCTGAGTGTTGAACACCGTGCCGTAACAAACGCCACCGCCTGAACCCGAGGCCGTGTTATCGCTCACCGTGCAGTCGTACAGCCAGGCGTCGCACGAACCGCCACCCGAACCGTCGGCGCGATTACCGACCACCGTGCAGGTGTACAGCGACCCTGCATACGCGCCGCCCCCTTCCACCCACGACACGTTATCGGCAACCTGACAACTACCCAACGTACTTTCATAAGAGCCCCCTCCGTAGTTGGCCGAATTTCCCTCGATGTTCCCGTCGGTCATTGTCCCCTTCGCCAAACCGCCTCCGACCAGCGCTCCATTGCCGCGCAGAACACACGCCTGCCACATGCCCCCCCACCCGCCGCCGCCCTCGTTATCCGCCACACAGCCGGCAACCGTGCAGTTGCGGATGACTGCGCCCTCGGCTGCCGCATAGAGGCCGCCGCCGTTCGCATTGTCATCGGCTCCGGCATGCGTGGCACAATTGGTGATCGTGAAGCCGACCAGCGACGCTCCCGCACCCAGCCAGACGCCTCGCACCGCACCGTCACCGCACGCCTGAGCCGGCGCATGCCACGCGCCCTGAATGACCGTTCCTTCAGAACCGGAAAGACTGCGCACCGTCAGCAGGTGCTCCACGCACACGCGGTTCGTGGTCGCCTGTCCCGTCGCCGGGCGCCCTCCGGACGCATACACGCCGTTGGTCACCCACACGGTTCCGCCCCAGACCGCCGCGTCCACCGCATCCTGGATATTGGTGGCCGCCGTGGCCCATGAGCCGAATGGGGCCACGTGGCCGCCGTTCAGATCGACATAGGTATTTCCTTCCACAACCAGCACCGTCACCTCGGCAACCGCACCGCCGGTCAGATTCGTGACCGTCACCCGCACCGTATACTCGCCCAGGCCGGGAAAGGTGTGCCGCACCGGATTCTGATTGATTACGCTCGACCCGTCACCGAAGTCCCAGAGCAGAGCGCCGACCTTCCCCGCGGCCTCGGCGCGGAACTCCGGCGCGTAGGCAAGGCCAAAGCTTGGCTGATCAACGGCGACGGACACACTCAGAGGCCCGGTCAGCGTGTCGGCGTTAAACTCGTCGGCCCCAAGATCCGAGGTGACACCCGCCACGCGCGCCTCGCCGTCGATGTCGCGGCTTTCGGCGCCCGCCATCCAATTCCGGTATTCGCCGCTGTCGATACAGGGCGAGCCCGGCAGCAGGTGCGGGTCGCGCAGCCCCGAGAGTTGCGGCGCTGTCGTTTCAGACTCCACCCCAGCCGCCGACTGATTGGCGTACAAGAGGCTGCTGTAGGTGGAGCCAAAATAGGCCGCACCGCCAGACACGGCCTTGTTATCGACCACCGTACAACTCTCCATCGTACTGTTGTAGGTGCCGCCGCCCGACGTCGCGGCCGAGTTACCGGAGACCACGCAACTGTAAAGTGTGGCGGTTTTTGCACCGCCGCCAGAGGTGGTCGCGCGGTTGCCGAGCAGGCGGCAGCGGTAGATGGAGGCGTTCAAGTTGGCCGCATAACCGCCGCCAGCCCAAGCCGCGTTGTTGGTCAACAAGCAATCATACAGAGTCGCGCCATAAACACCGCCGCCCGAGCTCGAACACGTGTTGTTCACGACCACGCACCGGCGCAACACCTCGCTTGAAAACGACGCGCAGAACCCTCCGCCACTGTTGCCGCTCACATTCCCGTCGAACAGCGAGTCCGCCACGAGCCCATCCGCAGACACGTAGGCGCCTCCGCCCGAGCTGCGCGCCCAGTTCGCCCGCACCACGCAGATGCTGATGAAGGAGGCGTTGTAAGCACCGCCACCCAGCCCAATGCCCTGGCCCAGCGCACAGACCGCGTTGCCCTCGAGTGTCGAATTTAGGAGCGTGCCCTGAAAGACCCCGCCGCCTTGTCCCGCCGCAGCGTTCCCGGTCACGGCACAGTTGCTGAGCACGCAGGTGCCGTCGGCGCAATACACGCCGCCGCCCGTGTAGTCCGGCGTCGTCGCCGTCGTGCTCCAGAACGTGCGGCCGCTGATGACCGAAAAACCTTGCAAGGAAGCCCCGGCGGCCAGTCGCACGCCGCGCACCGCGCCGGCTCCGAGCCCGTTGGTGACGGGCGCGCCAGAGGGCGCACCAACGATGAACGTCACGCCCGGCCCGTCCACCGCGATAACCGAGACCGCGTTGGTCACCAGCAGTCGGTTGGCGAGCGCTTCGCCGCTTGCCGCCCGCCCGCCACGGTTGTAGGTGCCGGCGGCGACCTTGATTCGTCCGCCTGTAAACACCACGTCGGCCGCGGTCTGCAGGTTCGTGGCGGCCGTGCCCCATGTGCGGAACGGCGGCGTGTGGGAACCCGAGGGCGCCACATGCCGCGTGTCTGGAGCGACCTCCAGCAGGAACGTCGCCTCGGCGCTGTGCGTGTCGTTGCTGACCGTCAGCCGCACGGTGTAGCTACCCTCCGGCCACGAATGGGTCACCTGTGCCAGATCCGCCACCGTCTGCCCATCCCCAAAATCCCAATATAACCGGTTCGGATGTCCCCCGACCAACGCCGTGAACGCGTACTCCGTATTCGGGAAATAGGGCCATTCCGGACCGCTGACAGCGACGGTCAGAGGATCGTTCAGCGACTCCGCATGCGTCTGATCGGCCCCGATGTCGACCGTGCTGCCGGTCGTACGAGCCTCCCCTTCGAAATCCAAGGCCTCCGCCATCCACCCCTCCACCAGTCCCGCGCCGACGCAGGGCGAACCCGGCAACAGAACCGGGCGCTCGTAACTCGCCACGCGCGGCGCTTCGCCGATGTTCCCTTGGCCAGCGGGGAGCGGGTCGGCACAGGTGTTCTGAACCGTTCCTTGGTACAGGTTGTTGCTCACCGCCGCGGTGTTGTAATAAACAATGCAATTACGTACGGTGTAATTGGTGTTGTTGGCGTGAACCCCGCCGCCGCCCATGACGGGACTGGCGGCTGTCGCCGCGTTGCCTGCGACCGTGCAGTTGAACATGCCCTTGGCCGCTGTAGAACCGTACGCGCCGCCACCCTGATAAGCACGATTGCCGGAAAGCACGCACGAGGTGAGCGTGGCGTCGTAGGCGCCACCGCCAAAGGAGGTAATCGCCGTATTGCCGCTCAACCGGCACCGGCTCAGAGTGCCCAAATACACGCCGCCGCCCGCCGAAACAACAGCCGTGTTGCCGCGCAACTCGCAATCGGTCAGCGTGCTGTCATACGCGCCGCCGCCCAGCGACGACGCGACGTTACCTGCCAGCACACACCTGTCCAGCGCGCACATATACACGCCGCCGCCTTGATATGCCGTGTTGGTGGCGACCGTGCAGCCGACCAGCGTCAGATCCGCCGCACCGCCGCCGTGGTTGATGCTCCCCGCGTTAACGCCGACATTTCCGCTCAGCGCACATCCCTGCAGCGTCCCGCCCAGCCCCGGCGCGCCGGCCGCACCGCCGCCCGACCAGCCGCGACAGTTACCCACGACACAGTTGGTCGCCACGCCGCCCTGCGCCAAGAAGAGCCCGCCGCCGCGACCGCTGTCCGTCGCCGCATAGACCGTCGCCCCGTTCGTCACCGTAAAGCCGTCCAGCACCGCAGCCGCGCCGATGTACACGCCGCGGACAGACAACGCGCCGAGCGGTACGGCTTCGCTGTTCCACCGTCCCACAATCGCGGTCGCTACCGGCCCGTTCACGCTCACGACCCGAACGGCCTTGTCAAGAACCAGCCGGTTGGTCGTCGTCTGGCTGCCCGCGACGCGCCCGCCGACATCATAGACTCCGTTGGTCACCACCACCCGCCCGCCGGGCAACGCCACCGCGTCCACGGCCGCCTGAATGTTGGTCGCCGCTTTTTCCCATGTGTCGAACGGCGCGATGTGCCCGCCCGCAAGCGACACATAACGGATATAGTCTTCGACCGTAATCGTATAGGACGCAGAGGTCGTATGTGTCCCGTTGGTCACCGTCACGCTCACCGTATACGTGCCCGCCGCCGCAAACGCGTGCCCCGCCGGATTGACGTCCACGTTCCCCGTTCCGTCACCAAAATCCCAAACGATTCCCCCGACCCGGCCCGCAGCCTCGGCACGGAAGGCCTGGGCCCATCCGACCGCGCTCACGTTCGTCGCGGCCGTGATCTCGACGGTCAGCGGCCCCGCCAGGCCGGCCGCGTTGAACTGATCCGAGCCCATGTCCGTAAGCCCGACAACCACGCGCGCTTCGCCATCGATATCGACCGCGTTGGCCATCCACGCATCAATCTGTCCCGCGCCGATACACGGCGAGCCAGACAACAGATGCGGGTCGGCGTAGCCGCCCAGCTTCGGATCAGCGCTCATATTGCCGGCCCCTGATGGCAACGGGACCGCGCAGGTGTAGGTGATCGTGCCGCCGGAGTAGTTCGGGCTGTTCGTCGCTGAATTTCCGTAGACGATCGAGTTTTTGATCGTACCGGCGTAGGTGCCGCCGTATTTATTGGTCGCGCTGTTGCCCGTGACCGAGCAACTGTTGAGTTGATAGCCGGAACTATTCAAATAGACGCCGCCGCCCTCGGACGCGAGGTTACCGCTGAAAGCGCACGAGTAGAAAACGCCTTGGTATGCGCCGCCGCCGCGGATGGCTTGATTGTCCAGAATGAGGCACCGGTAGGCGCTATAGCTCGCCGCATTCGCATAGGCTCCACCACCGCCATACGAGGTTGCGTTCCCATACGCGCGATTCGCCCGCACCAGGCAGTTCGACAGCACGGCATTGTAGACGCCCCCGCCACTCCGACCCGCCTCGTTGCACTCTACGACACAGCCGAGCAGGCGATTCCCGGCGGCGTTTCCGTAATAACCGCCGCCTTCGCCCGAGGAGCCGGTGACCCGGTTTGAGACGATCTGCGTGTCTTGAATGAACCCCTGATAGACGCCGCCCCCTGACGTGACCGCCGTGTTCCCTCGAATGACACAGTTGGACACCGCTACGGGCGTGTACGCGCCGCCGCCTGAAGTTGCGGCCGCGTTCGCCTCGACCGTGCAGTTCGTCAAGGCCGACCCGAGCGAGCCGCCGCCGTTGTGCCCGGCTGAGTTGCTGACCACCGTGCACCCGACCAAGGCCCCGCCGTACGCGCCGCCGCCGTCGCTGCTCGAACCCGCCGCGCGGTTGCGCTCGATACGCGAACTCAGGACGGTCGCGCCATACACGCCGCCGCCCAGACTCGTCACTGCGTTCGAAACGACCACACAGTCGATGAGCGTTCCCAGATAGACGCCGCCCCCGCGCGTTCCCGCGCCGTTCGCGCTCACGGCACAGTTGGTGATCAGCGCGCTGGCACTCTCCGCCCGGATGCCGCCGCCGTAGTACGCGTTCGCCGCCGTCGTGCCCGACCTCGTGAAGCCGTTCGTGACCGTGAAGCCGGACAGCACCGCATTGTTCGTGAGGTAGACGCCACGGTACGCAGCGTCCCCGAGCCCGTTCGCCGAGCCCGCATGCGGCGCGCCGACAATCCGCGTTCCTTCCGGCCCGTTCACGCTGATGACCGTGATCGCATTCGTGATCACCACCCGCGTCTTGAGCGTCGTGTCTCCCGGGGCCACGCGCCCGCCCGCGTTGTAGAGGCCGTTCGTGACCAAGACGGTGTCGCCGCTGGCTGCCGCGTCAACCGCATCCTGGATATTGGTGGCTGCTTTTGCCCAGCCGCCGGTATAAGGCGGCACTGGCACGCTGGGGTTGTCCCTCCAGACATATCGGACTTCTGCCTCCGAGGAGCATGCAACCATGAACCACAGCACCAAGAGTCGCAGACTGAACACAGGCTTCATTGGGCACCTCGCCATGAATACACTAAAAACCTTAAGAAATTATGCCAGATGTTTATGATTGTTGTCAAGAACACAGAACACCTCATCTGTCACCAGCAATCGGTCACTGACGGGAGGGGTGCAGTCTGGTGCGAGATGAAGCGGAAGGGTTGGTACACGCAAAGCACGCATGCCCCGGCGATGCGAACTGAGGCTGGAACAACCGGCCTCGCGTCTGGGGGGCGAAGCTGTGCTGAGCCGTCCTTG
>JBBRJN010000030.1:0-12833 GCA_038219365.1 Kiritimatiellia bacterium
GCTGAATGGTTTGCAAGAGGATGCCAACGTCGATGTACAGCTTTTCCTTCGCGACGATCTTAATTCATTTGCAGGGAACAGCCCCATGCTGAATTGGCTGTTGCAGTATGACGAGTCGAATGTGGTGGACAGTCCCTACAACGGGCAACCGCTCACGATGGAGGAGTTGTATTGGCTCGACGCCAACCAGACGGTCACCAACCGGCTGGATTGTGCGGTTACCAAGTTTATCGTTAACCCTGACGATAGCCTACAGATTACGGTTAAACTCGCCTTGAATGATGTGAAGCGGATGCAACTGAAAGGTGGAGCCGTCCTCAGCCTGCAGGCGAAGAACGCTCTGACAGATGCGGAGTGGACGACACTCGGACAGTATCAATTGAACGCATCGTCGTTTGATGCGAACAGCCTGTCCCGTAACGTGTACGTGGACCCGTTCAGCTATCTGACGTGGTGGAATCCAGGAACACTCTTCTTCCGGTGGAAAATCAGCCAGCCCGACGCAATGCTGTATACTCAAACGTTGACGAATACGCCTGAGCCTTGATTGAGCGCATGAAACGCCGTCGCGTATGGACGGCGCTTTCGTTTTGTTGGGCCGTCAAGCCGTTAGCGCAAATGCGTAAGACGATACCAGCGGACCAAGGTTCCCAGCAGGAAAAGGCCGAGCACAAGTGCCAGCGCCTGACGCTCATTGGGCGTCAGGCGTTTGCTTATATCGAGCCGTTTGAGCAGCGCGGAATATTTCCCTTGGGTCTTCTGCCGTCTTTTTTTCATGGGTCCTTCGGCGTTAACAATATCGCGCTTGCAGGTATCCCCGCAATCGGAATCTGCCTAAAACGCATGCAAAGCCGTATAGATATTTCACGGCCAAGATGTTATATTCTACACCTTTAACACATGGGATTTTGTTATGGACACACGCGAGTACGATTTCACGGCGATTGAAAAAAAATGGCAGGCGTACTGGGAGTCGAACAAAACGTTCAAAGTGAACGACTTCGAACCTGGCAAACCGAAGTTCTACTGCCTTGACATGTTTCCCTATCCGAGTGGTGCGGGGCTCCACGTGGGTCATCCGGAGGGTTATACAGCCACCGACATCCTTTGCCGCTACAAGCGCATGCGTGGGTTCAACGTCTGGCATCCGATGGGCTGGGATGCGTTCGGCTTGCCCGCCGAACAGTATGCCGTGGAGACCGGCACCCATCCTTCTATTACGACTGAGCGCAATATCAACCGGTTCCGCGAGCAGATCAAGGCGCTGGGCTTCAGCTACGACTGGGACCGCGAGGTCAACACCACGGACCCGAAGTACTACCGTTGGACGCAGTGGATTTTCGAGCAGCTCTACAAAAAGGGGCTGGCCTACGTGGCCGAGGTGGCTGTGAACTGGTGCCCCGCGCTGGGGACCGTGCTGGCGAATGAAGAGGTGATCGACGGCCGCAGCGAGCGCGGCAACCACCCTGTCGTCCGCAGGCCGATGCGGCAGTGGATGCTGAGAATCACCGAGTACGCGGAGCGGCTGCTCGAAGATCTGGACGGGCTCGACTGGTCCGAGGGCATCAAGGAGATGCAGCGCAACTGGATCGGCAAGTCCGAGGGCGCGGAGGTGACCTTCGCGCTCGCGGGCTCGGACAAGACCGTCACCGTTTATACCACCCGGCCCGACACGCTGTTCGGCGCGACCTACATGGTGTTGTCGCCCGAGCACCCGCTGATCGGCGAGATCACGGCAGAGGCGCAGCGTGCGGCGGTGAACCAGTACTGTGACGAGGCGGCGCGCAAGAGCGATATGGACCGCACGGAACTCAGCACCGAGAAGACGGGCGTGTTCACGGGCGCGTATGCGGTCAACCCGGTCACCGGCGGCCAGATCCCGGTCTGGATCGCGGACTATGTGCTGATCAGCTACGGCACCGGAGCGATCATGGCCGTGCCGGCGCACGACACGCGGGACTTCGAGTTCGCCCAAAAATTTGCGATTCCGGTGGTCTGCATCATCGAACCGAACGCCGCGGAGGCCGCGTCGGCTGGCGCCGATGTGGCGGCGGTGCTGGCTGGTAGCGCCTGCTGGACGGGGAATGGGCGCATGATCCATTCGGCCAATGCACAGGGGCTCGATATAAACGGCATGGAGGTCAGCGATTCCAAGCGTGTGACCACCGAATGGCTCGCTGCCCGCGGCATCGGCAAAGGCGCGGTCAAGTATAAGTTGCGAGACTGGCTCTTCAGCCGCCAGCGCTATTGGGGTGAGCCGTTTCCTGTGATTCATATGGCGGATGGCAGCATGCGCCTGGTGGACGACAGCGACCTGCCGCTGTTGCTGCCAGAGATGGAGGATTTCAAACCGACTGGAACAGGTGAGCCGCCGCTGGCGAAGGCTGCGGCGTGGTTGGATTACACCGATCCGGTGAGCGGGATGAAGGGGCGCCGCGAGACCAACACCATGCCGCAGTGGGCGGGCTCCTGCTGGTACTATCTGCGCTACATCGATCCGCACAATGATAAGATGGCGATTGACCCGGCTAAGGAGAAGTACTGGATGCCGGTGGATCTCTATGTGGGCGGCGCGGAGCATGCGGTGTTGCACCTGCTGTACTCGCGCTTCTGGCACAAGGTGTTGTTCGATCTCGGGTACGTCACCACCAAAGAGCCGTTCCAGAAGCTGGTCAACCAGGGCATGATCCTAGGGCTTTCATACAAGGACGCGCGCGGTGCGCTGGTGCCGATGGACGTCTGCGAGCACCGGACCGACGGAACCTTTCACAAGGAAACCGGGGAGCGGCTGGTTGAGTTCGCGGCCAAGATGTCTAAGTCGCTTAAGAATGTCGTGAATCCCGAAGATGTGATCCGTGAATACGGCGCGGACAGCATGCGCCTGTACGAGATGTTCATGGGGCCGCTGGAGTCGGTCAAGCCGTGGAACACCAAGGGTGTGGAAGGGGTCTTCCGCTTCCTCAAGCGTTCTTTCCGAATGGTCGTGGAGCAGCCGCTTACCGACGAGCCCATGGCGACGGAACAGCGCCGCGTGTTGCACGCGACGATCAAGAAGGTGACCGACGATCTCGAGAGCATGAGTTTCAACACGGCGATCAGCCAGATGATGATTTTCATCAACGCGTTCTCGGGCAGCAACAAGCCGCTGCCGCGCGAAGCGGCCGCGACCTATGTGCTGTTGCTCGCTCCCTTTGCGCCGCATGTGTGCGAAGAGCTGTGGGAGTCGCTGGGGCACGCCACCACCCTGGCATACGCGCCTTGGCCTGCGTACGACGAGGCCGTCCTGAAGGTTGATGAGGTCGAGGTGCTGGTGCAGGTCGTCGGCAAGCCCAAGGCCCGCGTCATGATGCCAGCGGGTGCGGACGAGGAAACGATGAAGGGACTGGCGCTGGCGCAACTGTCCGTGCAAGAGGCGTTGGAGGGTAAGACCGTGCGCAAGGTGATCTGCGTGCCGAACCGGCTGATCAACATTGTGGCGAACTGACCCCAAGAGTGACAGGTTGTGCCAAAACGGCACATTCACCAGTTGCTAACGCCTGTTTTACGACGTGGTATGTTTTCTGCTCTTTGTTAAAATGTCTGGTGAGAGGATAAGAGAGGTGATTTATGTTTTTTGATCCGCTTTACATGATGATGCTGTTGCCGGCGCTGCTGCTGGCCGGGATCGCTTCGCTGATGGTCAAACTGACCTTCAGCAAGTACTCCAAAGTGCGTGCCTACTCAGGTATGACCGGTGCGCAGGCGGCTGAGCGCATGCTGCGCAGCAACGGAATCTTTGATGTGACCGTGGAGCAGACTGACGGCTTCCTGTCGGATCACTACGATCCCTCGAAGAAGGTGTTGCGCCTGTCTCCGGACGTTTACGCTTCCAACTCGCTCTCTGCGATCGGAGTGGCCTGCCACGAGGCCGGTCACGCGCTGCAGCATGCGGCGGCCTATGCTCCGCTGATGCTCCGCTCCGCCTTGGTTCCCGTGACCCAGTTCAGCAGTTCGTTTGCGTTCTGGGTGTTTTTCGCGGGGTTGATGTTCCACGCCCAACCGTTGGTTTATGTCGGCTGCGCCCTGTTCGCAGCAGCCTTTTTATTTGCGGTGGTGACGTTGCCGGTTGAGTGGGACGCCAGCTCCCGCGCCAAGCAGCACATGGTGATGTCGGGGATTGTCTCGCCCGGACAGGAGCGCGACGCGGGGCGTGTGCTCAACGCGGCGTTCCTGACCTATATCGCAGCGGCCGTCAGCTCGTTGATGACACTCTTGTACTACCTGATGCGTGCGGGGATTATTGGCGGCGGGCGCAGCCGGGAATAAACGCGCGGCACCTACGTGCTTCGATTGCTTCGGCTCTCTCGGTTGAGTCGATTCGATCGAGAGAATCGAACAAATCGAGGAAAGGAATCCGTCACGGAATCATGAGTAAGAAAACGCATATTTTTAAGGCTGAGATTCAGCAGGTGCTGGATTTGGTGATCCACTCGCTGTACTCGAAAAAAGAGATCTTTCTGCGCGAGTTGCTTTCCAATGCGTCGGACGCGATTGACCGCGCACAGTATCTCGGGCTAACGGACAAATCCCTGCTGGCCGATGCGCCGGTGTGGAAGATCGACATCATCGCCGATAAAGAGGATCGGACGCTGGTGATTACCGACAACGGCGTGGGCATGAGCGAAGAGGAAGTCGATAAAAACCTAGGCGTAATCGCCAGCTCAGGAACCAAGGCGTTCGCGCAGGCGCTGAAGGAGAAGGCGCAGACCAACGTCCCTGAACTCATCGGCCAGTTTGGCGTGGGCTTCTACTCCGCGTTCATGGTGGCGGAATCGGTTACGGTCATCACGCTTAAACGCGGGGAGGGACAGAAGGCCGTCAAATGGACGTCTTCCGGTGACGGGACCTATTCGCTGGAGGATGCCGCCCGCGACAAGCCCGGCACGACCGTTTCCCTCAAATTGCGTGAGGGGATGGATGAGTATCTTGATGCGTGGCGTATTCAGGAACTGGTCAAGAAGTACTCGAACTTTATCGCCTATCCCATCCGCTTCGGCGAAAAGGGCGAGGCACCTAAAGAAGACGCCGAGCCTCTCAACACCATGAAGGCGCTGTGGAAACGCTCCAAGAGTGAGATCACGGAAGAGGAGTACAGCGAGTTCTATACGCACCTCTCACACGACCATCACCCGCCGCTCAGGACCATCCATCTGTCGGCGGAAGGTGCGGTTGAGTTCAAGGCCTTGCTCTTTCTGCCGAAAGAGGCCGGCTTTGACTTGATGATGCCGAACAAGAAGCACGGCTTGAGCCTCTATGTGCGAAACGTGTTCATTGGCGCGGAATTCGACTTGATGCTGCCCGAGTACCTGCGTTTCGTGAAGGGCGTGGTTGACTCGAGTGACCTGCCGCTGAACGTCTCCCGCGAGATGTTGCAGGACGATGCTGTTATCCGCAAGATCAAGAGTAACATCACCGCCAAGATTCTCGCCACGCTGGCTGAGATGATGAAGGACAAGCCCGAGGACTACAACGCGTTCTACACCTCCTTCGGGCGTGTCCTAAAAGAGGGCGTCCATTCCGATTGGGAGAACGCCGACAAGCTGAAGAACTTGCTGATGTTCCGCTCCGCAAAGAGCGAAGGCAACAAACTCATTTCTCTGAAAGAGTATGCCGAAGCCATGCCTGAGACTCAGAAGGAGATTTACTATCTGATCTCCGAGAGCCTCGACACGGTCCGTCACTCGCCGCACATCGAAGCGGTGGTCAAGCATGGGTACGATGTGCTCTTCTTGGTCGACGCGATTGACCAGTGGGTTGTGGATAACCTGCGCGAGTTCGAGGATAAAAAGCTGGTCGCCGTTGACAAAGGGCAACTTGAGCTTGGCACGGAAGAGGAGAAGGGGGAGTCCAAGAAAAAGATGGAGGCTGCGTCGGGCGACTACCAGGCCCTGACGGCGTACATCAAGGAGCATCTGAAGGATGAGGTGAGCGAGGTGCGGCTGTCCCCGCGGCTGACCGAGTCGGCGTGTTGCCTGGTGGCGGATGAGCACGCCATGGGCGCGAGCATGGAGCGCCTGATGCGGGCGATGAATCAGGAGGTTCCCAAGCAGCTCCGCCTGTTGGAAATCAATCCCGAGCACGCGCTGCTGAAGCGGATGAAGACGATGTTTGAGGCAGACAAGGATAACCCGAAGTTGGCGGATTATGTGGAACTCCTGTATGGACAGGCTCTTTTGGGCGAAGGTTCGGCTCTGAAAAACGCTCAGCGCTTTACCCAACTGGTGGCGAATCTGATGGCCGGCGCATAGGCACCTACATTGTGATGTGTCGGACGTGACGGGTCGCCTGATGCATGAAAACAGTGTAAGATGATACGCGTTGCTGAGTGATCGGTGACGCGTGTTCATTTTTTGGAGAGCGATGTTAGAAAGCCTCATGGATCTTTTGAATGGGCCGAATGGGCTGGATTTTCTCCGGGCTCTTAAGGTCGTTTTTCTCGGCTTCTTGGCGATCGCCGCGCTGGCGGTCCTGTTTGCCCCGTCGGCCAAACCGGGTAAAGTTAATTACTGGCTTTTGCGCGTGATCGTGACGGGATCGCTTCTTGCGGTCCTAGTCTACCAAGCGACGTGGCAACTATTGGGCTTTACCAAGCCGGAGTTCGTGAGGTTCATGCGGCGGTATAATAAACGCCCGAATGCGGCCGAGACACAGGTGGCGCGCGGTCCGATCCTCGACTGTCGCGGGAGAGTGCTGGCGGCACCGGTTACGGGTGACGTGTGGGGGCGGCGGTATCCGCTGGGCGAGGCCGCTGTGCATCCGTTGGGCTACTACCACTCCAAGTTCGGCATCACGGCGGTTGAGCGGGTCTTCGATCCGGAACTCAGCGGTTACGCGCCGGAGAAGCGGGACGATCTGCTGGGCAAGGGGCTGTTCGCGCAGCGTGTGGAGGAGGGGGCGACAGTAACGTTGACGATTGACGCGCAGTTGCAACAGAAGGCGTATGAGCTGCTGGAGGGGCGAAAGGGGGCCGTGGTGATCATGAGGCCGCGCAGCGGAGCGCTGTTGGCGCTGGTCAGCTCGCCGGGATTCGATCCGGTCAACCCGGGAGCGGCGATCCAAGACGAGGAGAACTCGCCGGCGTTTAACCGGGCGGTGCAGGGCCGTTATCCGCCGGGCTCGACCTTTAAGATCCTGATCGCGGGCAGTGCGCTGGAGCACGGGCTTTCTCCGGTTTACGCCTGTCCGGGAATGGGCTATGTCGCCGGACCGAATACGCCGCCGATCAGGGACAGCGAATATTACGCCTTCGAACGGAAAGGCGCGGTTTGGCCCGGCTGGGGGCGCCTCACGATGAAAGAGGCCATGACGCACTCCTCGAATGTCTACTTTGCGCAACTGGGTGTGGGTGGCGGGGCCGAGGCCTTTAACGAGATGATGGCGCGAGCGCGTATTAACGAACCGCTCGTCTATCTGAAAGGACCCTCGGGGGAACTGCAAAGTTCGCGGGGCAGTGTGCCTGAGATCAGCAAGAAACGGACGCTCGCGCAGCTTGCGATCGGGCAGGGCGAGGTGTCAGTGACGCCCTTGCACGTGGCCTGTTTCACGGCGGCGGTTGCGGCGGGCGGAACGATGTACCGTCCACGGCTGAGCAAAGCAGAACCGGTCGAAGCGCTTGTCGAGCTGATCACGCCGAAAACGGCGGAGCAGCTCAAGGCGATGCTGCGCGAGGTGGTTGTCAGTGGCACGGGCAAAGCCGCGAATGTGCCGGAGTTGGAGGTGTGCGGCAAGACAGGAACCGCGCAGGCAACAGGCGGTGAGGATCATGCTTGGTTCACCTGTTTCGCGCCGCGCAAACATCCGAACCTGGTGGTCACGGTGCTGATTGAGCATGGCGGGTTCGGTGCGAAGTCCGCTCTGCCCGTGGCGCGCGAACTGATTGTGGAGGCTGACCGGCTTGGGCATGTCCGCCGGGCCGAGGAGGGTGCGAAATGAGCCAGCGTCCTCAGAGCCTGGCGCCGGTCGGCGCGGCGACCGGCCTTTTCCTGGTCTCGGTACTGGCTTTGTGCTGTGCCTGCGTCTCGGTGCTGGGGGTGAAGCTGAGCAATGCGCCGGTCCTGCCTTGGGAGCAGATGATTCCGCTGGGCGCCTATCTGGCGGGCGTGCCGTTGGTGCTGATTTGGCTCAAGCTGATCGGGTGGAAGGGCGATGCGGGGCTGGTGGGCGCGGTCTTCCTGTTGAGCGGCATGGGGCTGGTGATCCAGTTTCGCATGGGCAGCTTCGCCCAGGGGTTGGCCGCGCCAGCCGCGCTGGCACCGTTTCCGCTGGGGCTGGCGGCGTTTGCGGCAGGCGTGTTCCTGACGAGCAAGGGGCGCGGCACATGGCTTGCGGGTGCTGGCTGGCTGGCTTACCTTGCTGCGCTAGGGGTGCTGGCGGGGATGCTGGTGCTGGGGCGACGTTACCGGGGCGGGATGTATATGCCGGGTAACATGAACCCTTCGGAAATCGTGAAGCCTCTGCTCGTGTTTTTCTTGGCGGCGTATTTGAGCCGACGACAAAAAGCGTTTTCTGAAACTCAGAACGGGATTCCTGTTCCGCCGTTCCTTGCTTTGTTGGGGTTGGTTCTGCTGTGGGGCGTGCCGATGTTGCTGACCATCGCCTTGAAGGATTTGGGCCTGATGGCCTTACTGAATGCGATTCTGATTGTGATGCTGTTTGCGATCGCGCGCAGTACGGGTTATCTTGCGATTGGCCTGGCAGTGGTGACTGCGGCGGGTTTCGGCATACAGTTTATCTCCTCCCATGCGCAGGCCCGGTTCGACGTTTGGCTCAACCCGTTTACCGATCCGACGGGTAAGGGGTGGCAGATTTTGCAGGCGCTGTCGGCCATGTACTCGGGCGGACTGTGGGGTGCCGGGTTGGGTTCGGGCGTACCTCAGGCTATTCCGATCGTGACCTCGGATTTCATTTATGCGGCGGCGGGCGAGGAGATCGGGCTAATCGGCTGCGGGCTGCTCTTGCTGGTGTATGCGGTGCTCTTCTCGCGAGGGTTCCGTGCGGCGGGTGCCGCGCGGACGCCCTTTGAGCGGCTGCTGTGCGTGGGGCTGACCGGCTCGCTGGCGGTACAGACGATTCTGAATGTGGCCGGCGTCACCAAGGCGCTGCCCATGACCGGCATCACGCTGCCGCTCATCAGCCATGGCGGCAGCAGCCTGATCACGACCCTACTCGTGGCCGGCCTGATCGTCGGCCTGTCTGACCGGAAATAAGTTTTGTCAAGGAGTGCGATTCGATGCTTCACCTCTATGCTGTTGTTTTGGGCGGTCATGGCGACCGCACCTCGGGTACGCGATCATGACTTTTTCGGTTCTCTGGCGGCGGTGGAATCGGTTGAGAAAACCATGGATCGACATCGTTCCTGCGGTCGCGACGTTTTCAGTCGCCTCTTCCGGCTATCCCCCGGCGAGATGCCCCTCGGACGAGCCCCCCTCAGTTTCACCGAAATCGTTTAGTTGCGCGTCATGGGGTCTTGCGATCTTCTGTGCCGCGCTAAATTTGATTTGAATCAGCGTCACACTAGCATGTATAGTAAAGCTCATTCAATCGTGGAAACCGGTTTTTCCGGGAACAGGTGCAGTATTTAACAAGGATGACGCAATGGTTGACACTTCTGCAAAACCGACAGGCCGCGTGGTTCCGGCTCATTTTGTTTTCCCCTTTGTGCTCGTGACCACCTGTTTCGCGCTATGGGGATTTGCGAACGACATCACCAACCCGATGGTTGCGGCGTTCAAAAACATTCTGTTGATCAGCAACTTTGAAAGCTCGCTCGTTCAATTTGCTTTTTATGGCGGCTATTGCGTAATGGCCATTCCCGCGGCCATCTTTATCAAACGCTTCACGTATCAGGCGGGGCTCATTCTCGGCCTCGCCCTTTACGCTGCCGGATGCCTGCTGTTTATCCCGTCGGGCTGGATGATGGCTTTCTGGGCGTTTCTGCTCTCGTATTTTGTCATGACCTGCGGACTCTCGTTCCTCGAAACAAGCGCTAACCCCTACATTCTTTCCTTGGGGTCTGAGGAAACCTCGACCCGAAGGCTCAATTTTGCGCAAGCATTCAATCCGATGGGGTCGTTGACGGGTATGCTTATTGCGAAGAACTTTATTTTGCAAAAGCTTAGCCCTATGACAGAGGAGGCGCGCCGGGGCTTGATGGCAACGGACCCGGCCAAGCTGAAAGCGATCGCCGATCATGACCTTTCCGTCATCATTCTGCCCTACGCCCTGCTCGGCCTTGTCGTGCTCGTGATGATGGTCCTGTTTATTGTTGCTAAATTGCCCCACTGCAAAGGAGAAGAGCACAGCTCGCTTGATCTCGCGCCGACGCTGAAGCGTCTTGTCAACAACCGCCGTTATGTCGCGAGTGTCATTGCCCAGATTTTTTATGTGGGCGTGCAGATCATGTGCTGGACGTTTATCATCCAATATGCCGAACTAACGCTCGGCCTGAGTAAAGCAGACGGCCAATTTTATAATATGATCGCGATGACGTTTTTTGTCACCAGCCGCTTTATCTGCACCTTTCTGCTGAAGTATTTCAACCCGGGCGGGCTCCTGCTGGTTCTCGCAACGATCGGGTGCGGACTTTTAATCTATACCATTCTCGGCGGAGGGAACCCTGAGGCTGGCGCGAAACTGCAGGCGATGATGCAACAGGCGTCCGGTTCAGCGACAGGCCTCGCGTCTGCCTTTGCCTCTCTGGGCGTTTACCTCAAGGCACCCTTTGTCATACCCGGCATGTCCGGTCTGGTCGCCTTGGTTCTCGCCTCCGGCTGTATGTCGTTGATGTTCCCGACGATTTATGGCATTGCCCTTCGCGGCATCGGTGATGATGCGAAGCTGGGTGCGGCAGGACTCATCATGGCGATCGGAGGCGGTTGCCTCATGCCGCCGGTCCAAGGATGGATCATGGATCAGCAGGCCTTCAGCATGGGTTCCTTGAGCCTGGCAAGCGTGCGGGTTTCCTTCCTCTTGCCTACGATCTGTTTCTTGGTCATCATGCAGTATGGCTGGAAAACCTATCGGACCTATCTGCCCTCCCATGAAAAATAAATTATCGCGCCGCCAACTGCTTCAGAATATCGCGCAAGCGGCGGTTGTGTGCGGCGTGGGTGCGGCTTCGGCCCCGGCGCGGGCGGCCTCGGAGCGGGCGCAGCCTGGACTGACCGTCGGCATCTCTACGCTCGGGTTCACCGAGCGCACCAACGCGGCCCTCGCGAAAGAGCTGGCCGGTGCGGGCTTTGGCGTGGTCCAGCTGTTTCTGACCCAGGCCGACAGCAACTTCTGGAAGTACAACAGCCGTGCGGACGTCTCCAGCCTGACGGCGGGAAAATGCCGCGAGATCGCCGCTGTTTACCGGGACGCAGGGCTCGTGATCCACAGCCTCGGCGTCTACACCAACCTCATTCACCCGGATGCGTCCGAGATCAAGGCGAACCTCGCGTACTTTGAAGCCATGATGGAAATCGGCGGCCACATGGGCGTGCGCACGTTTATCAATGAGGCGGGGCACTATCATGACCCGAAGTCGCCTGCGCCTGCTGTTCCGTTGGAGTTTCAGGACGAGGTGTGGCCGCGCATGATCGCCACAGGACATCAGCTTGCGGACCTGGCGGCTAAGCATGACGCCAAGGTGTTGCTGGAGCCGTTCTACCGGGGCTTTCTCGCCAGCGCAAAGCGGCTGCGGCTGTTCGTCGAAGAGGTGAACTCCCCGCGTGTCCGCGTGTTGCTCGACCCGGCGAACCTGATTGAGCTGAACGATCTGGACGAGATGTTTCAGCAGCTCGCTCCGTGGATCGATTGCCTGCATGCGAAGGACCGCAAGCTGCACACCGACCGTGGCGTGGCGGCAGGCAAAGGCGACCTTGACTACCGGCGGTTCGTCACGCTGGCGGCGAAGCATACGCCGGACGCCCCCTTGATACTCGAGTACGTGGGCCCGAAGGATTACCTTGAGGCGCGTGCCCACCTGCGCGGCGCACTGCATGCGACAGGTCTCTTGGAGGCGAGCCGGTAGCACCGGAAAACTCTGTCATGGCCAGGCCGCACAGGGGTTTGGTACGATACGCGCATTTCACGAAGGCAACGAAGCAGGTGTCCATGATGCCTTCCGTGTGACACTAAGGAGAATGGTATGGCATCCGCAATTATGGATCAGGTGTTGGCTGATATTAAAACAGCCATGAAAGCGCAGCAAAGCGAGACGCTCATGGCGTTGCGCTCATTGCACGCGGCGATCAAGGATCAGACGGTCAACGCGGGCGTGGAGGTCACCGACGAGGTGGTCGCCGCCGTCGTCACGAAAGCGCTCAAGCAGCGCGCGGACTCCATCGAGCAATTCACCGCCGCAGGCCGTCAGGACCTGGTCGTTAAAGAGCAGTTTCAGTCCGATCTTTACCGCAAGTACCAGCCCAAGCAACTGGAGCGGGCCGAGATCGAAGCGCTGGTGCGTCAGTGCATCGCCGACAGCGGCGCGGCCAGCAAGAAGGAGATGGGCAAGGTCATGCAGCTTCTGATGCCCAAGGTCAAGGGCTGTGCGGATGGCAAGCTGGTGAACCAGGTCGTTCTCTCCTTGCTGCCGTAATGCCAGCAATTCTAACGCGGGCAAAGCCCGCAACCCAAAAACGCCCAACACTCAAATCGGGAAGGGAACTGGCGGTGACGTTGGGTGTTGGTGTACCGGCTTCAGCCGGCTCTTGCGAAACACGAAAAGCCCTTAACTTAGCGCCACTACAAACAGGAGAAGACCCGGCGTTTCCGTTTGTAGCAACCCGTGAGGGCCTTCCCGCTGTACGGGT
>JBBRJN010000031.1:0-12726 GCA_038219365.1 Kiritimatiellia bacterium
CCGAACACATGCGGATGCCGCCGGATCAGCTTCTCGGTGAGCGCGGCAGCCACATCATCGAGCGTGAACAGCCCCTCCTCTTCGCGGATGGCACACTGAAAGACCACCTGCAACAAGACGTCCCCCAACTCTTCCACGTGCAGCGCGAGATCCTGCCCGTCCATGGCCTCCAACAGCTCGTAGGTCTCTTCCAGCAGGCACGGCTTAAGCGTCTGTAGGGTCTGCTCCCGATCCCACGGACAACCGCCCGGCGCACGCAGCCGCGTCATCACCGCATACAGCTTTTTGACAGCGTTCAACTCGATTTCCATCTCGCGCCCTTCCCCTCAAAAAAACACGAGCCCCGTTTCGCAGAAACGGGGCCGCATCGGTCATGGCTCTCTCATGCCGCTCAGCCTCAGACACGCAAAATACGGACCACTTCGTCCGCTAGTCCGGCAGCGAACTCGCCAATGTGCACATCGCACCCGCTGATGTCCTGATACTCGGTCGCCGGATTAACCTTTACCATCACGCCCATGCCCGTGGTGAGAGCGCCCTTCACTGAATAGCCGCTTCCGGCCACCGCCACGCACAGCCGCTCATGAAGGTCGTTCTTGCGCGCGGCGCGACGCCAGCCATCCCAGCTGCAGAAGCCGAAGCCGTTCGAAGCGTCATGCATGACCACCAGTTTTTCGGACTGCACGTTCGAGAACACCGCCCGCACCGCCTCGCTGTCGGCGCGCGAGACGATCACGACCTTCAGCCCTTTGCCGAGAAGCGCCTTCACGAAATCCACAAACCCTGCGGGAACGCCCGGTAAGGCCCCCTTCAGCGCGGCAGCATACTGCTCATAACATTCCGCGATCACGGCCGGAACATCAATCGTCTTCTGCTGTTTATTGCACAAGGCGTTCAGCCCGGAGGAAAATGATCTTCCGACCATCGAACGGGCCATCAGCATCGCATCCAGCTTGACGCCCTCTTTCTCAAGCCGCGTGCGGCAGATATTCAGCAGAAACGTGTGCCCGGACAGAACCGTAAAGTCGAACTCTACGATAACGCCCCGCTGCAACTGTGCGGCAATTGAAGTACTCATCTCAAACTCCTGGGTGTTCAGAATCTCTTATTGGTCAAAACGTAATTTCTTACTTTACCTTTTACGCGCCCTCGCGGTCAAGTATCCGTTCAGGGGGTTAAATTTCCGCCTTCTCACTTTGCGCTCTCTTTGAGGTAGACCGCAAGCGCATCGCGGTCGTCCTTTCGGCCATAGCGTACGTGCTCGCGCATGGCCCGCTCCGCCGCGTCCGGATCGCCTTTCTTCAGGTGGCTCACAAGCGTCTGATGCCACCCGTCAGGAATCGGCAAAAAACGGATCGCCTTGATGCTGTTGAGGCTCATGTAGCGCTGGAACCAGACTTTCTTGAGCAATTCGCCGAAAACCGCATACCCGCTCAGCCGTCCCAATTCAAGGTGGAATTCAAGGTGGATCTGGCTGCCCAGCGTCGGATCAGGCGTATCCGCCCGAATGAAACGGTCAACCTGCGCCGCGCGTTTCATCAGCCGTTCGACGTCCTCCGTCGCGATCCGCTCCGCACACAACCGAGCCGCCTGACATTCCAGCGCCTCCCGCAACATCAGATCGTTGTCAATCTCTTCAACCGTCAACGTGCGAACACGGCACCCGTTGAGCGGACGATTCTCGACATACCCGCCTATCTCCAGCATATAGAGCGCCTCAATCACGGGAATCGTGCTCACCCCAAGACGCTCCGCAATCGCCTTGCGCACCAGCCGCTCGCCCGGCATCAGCCGTCCAGCCACAATGTCGTCGCGCAAAACCACATAAACCCGACGTGAGAGCGTACTCTCCGCGTCGGCAGCCGTAGGGTTTTTTTTTGAAGAATAGTTAGCCATCGTACGTCCTTCTTTTAGTTAATATATCAAGAGTGGGTAATGGCTGTCAATGAAGAGGCCGCGCTCAGCCTTGCGATTGGCTGGTCTATCGGACATTCTTATGCTTTAATGGGACCACACGTTTTGAAAAGGGGGTTTCATGAGGGTGATCCGTTCACGCAGGAATTTTATGAAAGCTGCTCTCGCGGCCGCCGCTTTCCCGTATATCGTTCCCGCTTCGGCGTTCGGTGCCAACGGGCGCTTGACCATGGCCCTGATCGGCACGGGCGGACGCGGACGCTACTTGGCGAACCAGTTCACTAAACTCGGCGATGTGCGCGTCGTCGCTGCCTGCGATGTCGATTCGCGCGAGCTGAAGAAGTGCCTCGACGCGATCAACAAACAGTATGGTGATACGGCCTGTCAGGCCTACAGCGACTTCCGCGAAATCATGGCCCGCAAGGATATCGACACGGTGACCGTCGCGACGCCGGACCATTGGCACGCGCTCGTCAGCATCGCGGCCGCACGGGCCGGAAAACACATTTTTTGCGAAAAACCGCTCGCCAATTCGCTCGGCGAAAGCAAGGCCCTCCGCGATGCGGTGCGCACCTGCGGCGTGGTGTTGCAGACCGGCAGCTGCGAGCGCTCTCGTGCGAACGCGCGCTACTGCTGCGAAGTGGTGCGCAACGGCTATATCGGAAACCTGCACACGATCCTCATCCAGTTGCCGACCGATCAGGGCCACCACAACGCTGTCCGCAAGCAAACCGTGCTGCCGGCGGCGACCGAGGCTCCCTCTGAATTGAACTACGACGTCTGGCTGGGCCACACGCCCAAAATCCCCTATTATCCTGGACTCCACCCCGGCAGCTGGCGCTTTAACCTGAGCTTCGGTTGCGGCGAAATGTCCGACCGTGGCGCGCATGTGATCGACATCGCGCAGCTTGGCAACAACAGCGACGACACAGGGCCGGTCTCAATCGAGGCGAAAGGCTGGGACGATCAGCACGGCCTCTACAACGCGCCGATGTCGTTCGAGTTCGAGAACACCTACGCCAATGGCGTCAAGATGCTCGGAGGCACCACGCGCAGTCCGCGCGGGGTGCGCTTCGAAGGCGATCAGGGCTGGATCTTCCTGCGCATCCACGAGGGCACGCTGGAGGCTTCCGACGCAAAGGTGCTCACGCTTGATCCCGAGAAATTCGCTGTGAAGCTCGGGCGTACAACGAGCCACGAACAAAATTTTGTCGATGCGGTCAAGACCGGGAGCCGCCCGTTCGCGGACGTGGAGATCGGGCACCGCAGTTGCACCGCCTGCTTGGTGAACATGATGGCCATGCGGCTGAAACGCAAGCTGGCATGGGACCCGTCCGCTGAAAAGTTTATCGGCGACGACGAGGCCAACCGGCTCATGACGCCCGTCATGCGTGCCCCGTGGCAGCTCTAGCGGCAGGTGCCTACCCGCGTGCGACAACTAAACCCCAGACGACCCGAGCGCCCGCTTTTTTGAGTGCCCGGGCACATTCGTTGAGTGTCGCACCGGTCGTCATCACATCGTCGACCAGCAGCACGCAGCGTCCCGCGACCCACTCCGGCCGCACGACATCAAAGGCACCCAAAATATTGATGCGCCGGTGCACCGCGTCAAGATGCGTCTGGGTCTGGGTCTTGCGCGTCCGGACCAGCGACAGGAGGTCACAGCGCCGATCAATGCGACGCGCAAGCTCCTGCGAGAGTAGCGCCGCCTGATTATAGGAACGCTCGCGCAAGCGTACCGGATGCAAGGGCACCGGAATCACGACATCGACCGCGCCCGGCTGGAAGTGTGCCGTCAGACACCCCTGTAGCAGATCCGTCAGATCGTGCTTCAGCCAAAGGGCCTGACCGTATTTGAACTGATGAATCTGATCGCGCAGCACCCCGCTAAAATGCCCCGCCGCACGCGCCTTGGCGAATGCGGGATGAAGATCCTTGCAGAGGCCGCAGACGAACGCGTGGGCCACCTTTCCCTCCGCCGGGTTTCCGCACACCTCGCAACGACTTCCCGCGTGCAGCTCCAGCCGGCTGAAGCAGTCCCAGCAGAGATGCCGCCCCGGACGGTCCGACACCTGATCACAGCCCGGACACACGCGCGGGTACACCCAGTCAGAAACCTTTTCAACAAACGCTGACCAGTGTCCAACCATGGTGATTCTCCGTGTTTGTGGCACGGGCGTCTCGCACGTGTTCTCCGTAGCATGGGCGTCTCGCCCGTGTTCTCCGGAGCATGGGCGTCTCGCCCGTGTCTTTGTCACCACAGTTTCACGGGATACTCGCCGGCATCAATTAAGGCCTGAATCGCAGCCACCACCTGCGGCTTATCCTCACGGTAGGTGATTCCGAACCACGCGCTTTGGGTCGGCAACACCTCGACCTCTGCGGCCCCTTCGCGGATCAGTTCATCCACCACGAACGGGATGTACCACTCGGCTTTTGGATTTTCCGCCTGGGCGTTGAGCCACGCCGGAAAACGCGTCTCCAAGGCGCTGAAGAGCGCCGGCGTAAACCCCCACAGGTTCAGCGACACAAGCTCCGCGCCGGTCAGCGCCAGAGGACACTCCGGTTGCTCGCGGTTTTCCGCACCGCCCGGTACGCGCACCAGCTTGGTCATTTCCGTCACCGTCACGAGCAGCCCGTCAGCCCCGACCTTGCAGACACCACGCGCCACGCTGCCGTTTTCAGACAACGTCTGATCCAGCCGGTAGCCGACCATCGCGAAACGCGGCTTGTCAACGGCCGGCTCACGCAGCAGAAACGCACCGAGCCTTTGGAAGGCGTCGCGTCCGTAAAAATCATCCGCGTTGATCGCCGCGAACGGCGTGTTGACGACCCGGCGTGCGGCACGGATCGCGTGCGCCGTCCCCCAGGGCTTGGCACGCGCCCCGGGCACCGTGAAGCCCAGCGGCAAGTCCTCCGCTGCCTGAAACGCGTAGTCAACGTCGATGACCCCCGCATACTTGGCGCCGATGGTCGTGCGGAACACCTCTTCAAAATCGCGCCTGATCACGAACACCACACGGCCAAAGCCCGCGCGGAGCGCATCAAACACCGAGTAGTCCATGATGGTTTCGCCCGAAGGCCCGACCGGATCGACCTGTTTCAGTCCGCCATACCGGCTACCCATACCCGCGGCCAGAACCACCAACGTCGGCTTCATACTCGCTCCATGCCCGTTATCTGTTTTCATTCAGCTCCTTGCAATCGTACGGTCCGCCCGCTTCAAGGCTGCACTTTCGCAGGCAACTTGCGGCGGAAATCGTCCTTAAAAAGGCCGATCTTTTCGAAAGGTATTTTTTCAAAGGAGGGAAGTTCTTTCAGCAGGCGCGCGTTTTTTCGCAGCGCAAAATCATGGGCCGCCGCATCGACGAATCCGAGGACGACCGGCTCTGCGGCCGTGCCCGCGATAAGGGCAAAACCCTTTGCGTCAGCCGCCTTTGCGACCCCATTCGACACGCCGGTTGTGTTCACGATCAGATTGTCCATTATCTCGAATTTACCGAGCAGCTTCTTGACGTTTCCGTCAAAATCGTACACTTGCTTGGTGCAGTCCACAAACACATTGCGGCGGATCGGATTATAGAGCGGCTCGCGCGGCTCCTCATTCATAATCGCAGCCAGGTGCGGATACTTCACGCTCCACGGCGGCTGGGTGTAGTTGAACGCTTTGGCTTTTTCGTCCAGGCACCAGCTCGGGTCATTCTTGTTGTTCCAGTGCGGCCACGTCATGCCGCGCGAATCGATATGCAAACCGATCGGGCAATCGATGATCAGATTGTTCAACACCGGATTGTCGCGCCCGCCGCCGATCATGATGGCGCGGCCTGCGCGGTAGAATACATTGCCCTCGATGGTGTCGCCGCAGTCGCAGTCATCCAAATAAACGCCCATGGTGTTCACGTGTTTGTCATCGCCGCCGCCGAGGTTGTGAATGTAGTTGTGACGCAAGACATTGCCCTGGCTGGTCCAGTCGCGTCCGGTGTAAAACGCGCCCGCATCTCCCGTTTCCATCACGACGCGATAAATTTCGTTCAGTTCGAAGAGGTGCTCGTTGCCACCGTAGAGCACCGCGTTGTGCGGCGCGTCGTGGATGCAGTTGTTGCGGACGATCTGCCCGCACCCCTGCACGCCAATGCCCGGCGCGTAGGTGCGCTGGAAGAGCCCGTAGTGGTGGATGTGATTATTCACCGCCAGATTCTTGGCAAGCGTAAGCGTCTTGCGGTCGCCGCCGCCGAGCGACAGCCCGTTCCTACCGAGATTGAAGATATCGCAGGAACGAACCGTGTTCTCCGAGCCATCCACGGAAATGCCGCCGCCCGCGAGATTCGCGATTACACAGCCCGCGATCTCCACATGCTCTGCTTTTTGCACCACGATGCCGTCCGCATGACCGTACTCGAACGCCAGCTCCACAAACTTCACATGCTTCGCGCCATTCACCTTCACCAGCGGCTGCGTCAGCGTGGCCAGAACAATTGCGGCGTCTGCCAGCGGGCCCTCCGGATAGAAGTACAGCAGCTTGCGTCCACGATCCAGATACCACTCGCCCGGCGCGTCCAGTTCTTCCAGTGCGTTCAGTGCAAAGAACCGGCGCTTAGCCGCGCCCCAGGTTCCCCCGTTGATTCCATACCCGTGCGGGGCGGCCATGCCGATGATCTTCTTCTCTTTGTCGTAAGACGCCACGCGAATCACCTCGTCGCACCAATCGTGCGTCCAGTAGCCTAGCAGCCACACGCCCTCTTGCAGGTTCCAGCGTGCGGGCCGAGGGTCATCGAACTCGAACGCCCCCGGATGCGCTTTACGCATAGCGGGATCTTCCGCATCGGCCTTCGGCAAACCCGTGTCGATCGCTTTGGAGAAACCCGCCCACCCGGCCTCGGGCGCATCGGCATTTGGCCACCGCGCGAGCGTCATGGGCTGGCGATTGACGTAAAGCCACGGAGCGGCAGGCACCCCTTGGTACGCGGTCTTGAACGTTTCGAACACGCCCGGCACCTGCGCCGAAAGATCGCACACCAACACCTTGCCGCGTGCCGCTGCGTCCAGCCTTGCCAACACCGTTGCATCCGTCAACGGCTTGAACGACGCCGCCTCCAGTTGCACGCCCCCCTGTATCCGCGCCTTGCCTCGTTTCTGCGCACGATAGACGACCGGGGCCTCGGCGGTTCCGCTGTCTTCGGACGTCAGCTCAAAAGAGGTCTCTTGCCGATAAACGCCCTGCTCGACCTGCACCGTCACCGCTTCGCCGCTTTTCAGCGTTCCGGCCTTACGTGCCACACGGACAGCATCACGCGCCTGCGTCAGCGTTTGACACGGCTTATGCTTGCTGCCATCCCCGCCGGCGATAGCATCCGCTGCCACATAAACATTCAACTCCGCACTCGCGCACGAAACCATCCCCAACGCGACCCATACCGCTACCCGCATAATTGTCCCCAATCGTAAAAATGATCCCTGTGAGTAACACACGCTTGCATACACAATAGCATGTCCCTGTTCCCGACGAAATACTCTTTGTTGCGGGACGTCAGCAACTGCGGAACCCGAAGCTCTCGCGGGTCAGGCCGCGCGGCAGCTCTTTGATGAAGCGGGAGGGCTTGCAGAAGAACACCCCGCCGTCGCGTGTACGCCGCATCTCGGGTACACAGAGCACCAACTCATCCTTGGCGCGCGTCACCGCCACATAGAAGAGACGGCGTTCCTCGGCGTCGTTCTCCGACTCGCCGATCGAGCGGCTGGACGGGAACATTCCCTCCGCGGCCCAGATCACAAAGACCACGGGCCACTCCAGCCCTTTGGCCTGATGCACCGTGCTCAAGTGCAGCATGTCCGCGTGCTCGCGGCTCATCTTGTCGTATTCGTGATCCACATTGGTCAGCAGCGCCACCTCTTGCAAAAACGAAGACACGCCGGCGCTCTTGCTGATCTGCAGAGCCAATTCGCGGATATCCTCTTCACGCTTGTCGCCATTCTCGTATGCACGCGCCAGATAGGTGTGAAAGAAAACGTCGCAGAACCGCTGCACGACCTCGCCGCCGGACGCAGCCAGATTCTCACGGTGATACTCCTCGAAGAGCCGGTCGATCTCCTGCCACTGCCCGCGGGCCGCCGGCTTGAGCGCGGCGTTCAGCCGTGCGCGCTGCTCCGCGTCGCGCGTGTCGAACAGGCCGCCCATCTTGACCCAGAGCGCATCGATCGTTTTTTCGCCCACGCCGCCCAACATACCCAGAAGGCGCCCGAAGGCCATGCGGTCTGTGCGGTTCTCGCACACGCGCAGGAAGGCCACCACATCTTTCACATGCGCCTGTTCGAAGACGCTGATGCCGGAGGTGATGACATACGGCAACCGGGCACGTCCTAGCATCATCTGCAGTTCAATCGAGTGGTAATGGGCACGGTAGAGCACCGCCATGTCGCTCAGCTTGTAGCCGTCTTCCTGATAACGCCGGACCAGCCCCAGCAGGGCGCTTGCCTGCTCATCCCCGTCGCGCACATAGAAGACGCGTGGCTTATTGCGGGCTTTGCGCGTCGGACGGAGCGTCTTTTGAAACTGCTCGGGGTTGCCCTTGATACAGGCGTTGGCCACTTCCAGCACCTCGGGCACGCTGCGGTAGTTCTGCTCCAGCTTGACGATGCGGCAGCCGTCCCACCGCTTGGGAAACTCCATGATGTTGCGAAAGTCCGCCCCGCGCCACGAGTAGATGCACTGGAAATCGTCGCCCACCGCCATCACGTTCCGATTCACGCCCGCAAGCACATCGACCATCTTAGCCTGCAGCAGGTTGGTGTCCTGGTACTCGTCCACCAGCACGTGCAAAAATTTGTTCTGGTAGAAGGACCGGACCGTCTCATGCTCGGTGAGCAGTCGTAGGCCGTTCACAAGCAGATCGTCGAAGTCCATCGCACCCATGGTCTGCTTGCGCTCCGCATAGAGGTTGGCGACCTTGACGATCTCCATCGGATCGACCTTGAGTTCGTCCAGCACCTGCTCCAGCGTATCCTCGATGTCGCAGGCTCGGTTGGCCGCCGAGCTGATGAGCGAGCCGATCACATCTTTTTTGGGGAACTCTTTTTTATTGATGACCGCGTCTTTGATGCAGAGGTCAATCAGCGTGCGTGAATCGTCGCGGTCGAGAATCGTGAAGTCGTTCGGATAGCCCAGCCGGTCGCCGAAGCGGCGCAGAAACCGGTTACAGACGTGGTGGAAGGTGCCGCTCCACAAGTTGACCACCGCCTCGCCCGCAACCGCCTTGGCGCGTTCCAGCATCTCGCGCGCCGCACGGTTGGTGAAGGTCAGCAACAACAGGCTGTCGGGAGCCACGCCCTTCTCAACAAGATAGGCCACGCGGTAAACGAGCGTACGCGTCTTACCGGTGCCTGCGGCGGCCAGCACCAACAGCGGTCCGTCCCCAGCAGTCGCGGCCTCGCACTGCTCCACGTTCAAGAGTCTGGAATAGTCGGTCATAAGGGGCGCATTATACGCAACCCGCCGTGAAATGGCATCTCCAATCCGACATGCATTTCTGCGAACGTCGCCACAAAAACAAAAACCGGACGTGGAATTTCTCCCGCATCCGGTTTTCAGCCGTAACGTCCGCCGCGCTTAGCGGTCGAACTGGCCGTCGAACGCGATCGAGCTCGGAGCGAAATCCACGCTCTTCACAAAATCGCAGGCTTCCAGCGCACCGTGACAGCGGTCCATGCGGGAATCTTCCCACTCGACAGAGAGCGGCCCGACATACTTGATGTCATTGAGGGCGACGATGATCTCCTCGAAATTGATATCGCCATGGCCCAGCGAACGGAAGTCCCAGTACCGGCGCGGGTCGGCGAATTCGGTGTGACCACCGAACACGCCTACCGTGCCGTCGCCGTGACCCCACCACGCGTCCTTCATGTGGACATGGAAGATGCGGTCAGGGAAGGTACGGATGAACTTCACGTAGTCCACGCCCTGATAGCCTAAATGAGAAGGATCGAAGTTGAAGCCGAACGCCGGGTGGCCGTCCAGCGCTTCGATGGCGCGCTGCGCCGACGCGATGTCGAACGCGATCTCGGTCGGATGCACTTCGAGCGCGAACTTGATGCCGTTCTCGGCATACACGTCGAGGATCGGCTTCCAGGTCTTGGCGAACTCTTTATAGCCATTCGCGATCTGGTTGGGCGTACAGGGCGGGAACGAATAAATCAGGTGCCAGATCGGGGAACCAGTAAAGCCGTTCACGACTTTGACGCCGAGGTTCTTCGCGGCCTTGGCGGCCTTCTTCTGCATCTCGATCGCCCATTTCTTGGCAGCCTTCGCATCGCCTTTGACCGAAGCCGGCGCGAACGCATAGTGACGGTCATCAATGATATCGCTGACCAGTTGGCCCGAAAGATGGTTGGAGATCGCCCAGCATCCCAGGCCGTTCTCCTCGAGGATCGCACGCTTGTCGTCGCAATACGCCTTGCTCTTCGAGGCCTTGTCTAATTCGATGTGATCGCCCCAGCAGCAGAGTTCGAGACCGTCATAACCGAACTCTTTCGCCGTCTGACAAATCTGCTTGAAGGGCAGATCCGCCCACTGACCCGTAAAAAGCGTTACCTTCCTCGACATGTCATATCCTCCTTTGAATTTCGTTGGGGGCCGCGCAAATCATTGAGCCGTCCCCAAAACAACAGCTTATGATGTGGTTACAATAAAACAGTCCGGTGCGTATTTCAACCAAAATCGTCGTTTACCGCAGCAGCCGGGTGGAGAGCTCGCGCACAAACTCCTCGGGGTTTTCCGGTGTCACCACAATCCGGCGCGTGTCGAACGTAAGCACAACTACCCGCGCCGGATCGGTGGCATAGGCACGGTACGCCTTGAGTTGCCTATTCCAATACCATCCTGTAATGGAGAACAGTCCGCTGTTGCCGCAGGTTCGGATGCTCCACTTCAGCGCTGCGGGGTCAAAGCGCACCGCCCGCAGTCCCGACAAATCAATCCGCGTGTCCCAGAACAGACGCCGGATCAGCAGCGTATCATTCTGTATCGTATAACTCCGCACGACAAACGGCACGGTTCCTACCAAGATCGCCAGCGGGAACAACCGGACCCAAAAAGCACCGGGAACCGGAATCGCCGCCACCCCCAGCAGGAGTGCCGTTATCACCGCCGAAGCGGCCCACAGCGCTTTGCACCAAGGCGCTCTGAATGTTCTCATTTCTGCTCTCCTTTGTCTGCCGGAAAAACCACGGATCGTGCCCAAAAACAACCCCGTCACGCTGTCCGTGCGTAAGGGCAAGTCTCCTCGCGAGCCGTACGACTGCCCCGTAATAAACGCCGACACGCCCGTACCTCAATCCCTATAATCAAAACCCCGGTTCCCGCATAGGCCACAAACATCAGCCAGACAATCAGCGGAACCGGCCCTGAAAAGGGGACCGTCTGAACAGAATAGATCGTACGTGTCATCGAGTACAACATCGCGGTCTCCGCCAGACAACCACCGCCAACAGCGACCTTCCCCATCGCTGTCGGGAGCAGGAACCCGAACGGCGTCGGCCAAGAACAGGCGACAGCCTCCAGCGTCAGAGTCGCCGCATGATCTATCCTGCCGCATGCTTTGGCAGCACCGATCCCGAAAGCCGAAGCGACCGAGCCGAACTCGAAGACGACCGGCCCCGAATCCACATCACTGAACGGCTCGGTGGAGCCACGCGGTAACTCCGTAAATCCAGCCAGCCAAGCCGTCTGCTTCCAGAACTGCGCGTCATGCTCGCGATACCAGCGGGCTGCAATCGCCGCGTCGAGTTCGGCGGCGAACGGCAGAATGCCCGAATTACCGCACCCCCGCGGAGTCTGGATTGCACGCCCGGTCTTTTTGTCCACCATGAACGCGGGCAACCCTGCAACCTTCAGAGGGCCGTCCAGCGTCGCCATTAGTGCCTGCGCCAGCGCGTTATGATTCGTCCCCTCAAGTGCTGCCGCACGCTGAATTGCTGCCACCGACCAAAGCACATCGTTCGGCCAACACTCTCCAGGATAGTCGTCAAGTACATGAAAAGGTGCCTGTTCCAATTCCGCAGCCAAGCCTTTACGCTGCTCCGACATCAGCGCCCGGTGCCGGGTGTCGCCCGTGATCCGCTCATAGGAGGATAGCCCAAGAATCAGCAGCATCCGATAGAACACGTTCTCCCGTGTCAGATATGCATCCCCCCACTTCTCTTTGACCCACGAAGCCGTGTCTGACGACACGACAATCTCGGCGGCCTTGTCGACCGCTGCGCGGATCTGGCCTTGCCGGGCGTTGATCTTGCCTTGCCTTTGCAGTTCGTCGGCCGTGACCAAAAAATAGATGGTCCCGAACATCGGCCATTCCGTTCCCGCGACATCCTCCTGATTAATTGTACGTGCATAACTGGAGGACAAATACAGCTCGGCCCACGACAGGTAGCGTCCTGAGAGAGCGGAGAACCACATCGGTACCAGACGGCTTTGCCCTTCCTGCCTCAAACCAGGGTCCACCAACAGTGTCCCCCACAATGACCGCCGGATAAATACAAAACAGGAGCGCAATCACAATCACCACGCCTGACGCGACCATATTAAGCCAAAGCTTCATGCTTTTCTTTTTCATATCGCGGAACCTTTTATCGCTACAGCGTTCATGCCGGTGCCGGAACGGCGACCGGGTCTATCCGCAGCGCGCGGGCCGTCCGCAGTTCCCCCCAGTCGCCGAACCGCATTTTCCGCGCTCCGTCCTTGCGTTTCGGCCCGAAAAGCCCCCTGTTTTCGATGAAAACCCTCTCTACAAACGCCTTGCCGCCGATCACCATGCCGTCCGT
>JBBRJN010000032.1:0-12684 GCA_038219365.1 Kiritimatiellia bacterium
CTCGGGCAGTTGTTCGACGCTCTGCAAACGCGCCACCCGCGGCGTATGGCGCTCTTCAAACGCATAATCGCGTCGCGCTTGGATGAAGCGCGGCACCTCGCGCCCCGAGCCGTCCAGCACGCGCACATCCGCAAAATCCGGCAGGCTGTTGGCGAACACGTGGTCGTCGAGACTCACCGACACGACCGTTGTCGTCGGGGCGTCTCCCATGATCGCGCGCGTCACGCACCACTCGCCTGCGGCCGCTGCACGCGCCGCCAAAATCGCACCGAGGTAGAACGCTGCTGTTTTCATGCCCGAAACTCCCTATTCTGTTTTGACTTCCGGCTCGAACATGCTCTTGTATTTGAGATAGACGAAGGAGCCCAGCACCAGCAACACCCCGACCGAGATGAAGGCGACGATGCGATAGAGCGTATCGAGTCCGTCGAGATCGGAGGCTAACAGTTTGACCACCGCCATCGTGAACAAGCCCAGCCCGCACCAGCGCAGCCACTTGCCCCGCACGCGGATGCCCGCAAAAAGCAGGGTGAAGGCGAAGAGCGTCCACACCACCGTCACCGCGCTGTGCCGGAACGGCGGCGCGTAAACACGGGCGATCACCCCCGTCTCCAGCGTCAGATAGAGCCAAACCTGAACCAGCACCAGCCCCAGCACCTTGGCAGCCGCCGCACTCGGCCGTTTGATCCGCCACGCCGCAAGCAGCGTCGCAGGCAACGCGCCATAAGTGAGCGCACGGAGCCCCGCAGCCTTCCAGAAGGTCTCGCCGCGGAGCGCCGCCGGGTGCAGCGCGTTATACAGCCGGTCCAAATCCCACGCCATGCCGCGCACACACGCCAGCGCAAAGAGCGTCACAGCCAGCTTGCCCAAGAACCCGTTCGCGGTTTTGTGGGAGAGCCACAGCATGGCCAGCGCCTGGAGACACCAGACCATCGTCAGCCACTCGCCCGATACCATCAGCACAGGGCTCATCGCCAAGAAGATCGCCGCAAGACCGATGAAGAGGCAGAGCAGCCCCTTGTCCACCAGCTTGCGTTGCAGGCACACGTAGACCAGCGCCACATACATCGCGGACACGCCGAGCGCAACCAGGCCGGTCTCCTCTTTGCCGAAAACCGGCTTAAACAGCATAAACGCCCAACACCAGTAGAGCCCCGCGTTGAGAAAGAGCGCCGACCATTCGACGCCCGTCGTCATGAGCCGCTTGCGGATGTTGATCAGGATCACGGAGAACAGGTACATCAGGTGGACCGCCGAAAGGAACAGGAGGTCCTGCATCAGTTGCGCCTGGCCGTGGTGGCGTGCGCAATAGGGAAAGGCGAGGCCATACGAGGCGAGCATGCCCAGCACATTCAGCACTGGCCAGCGGCGCACCAGGGAGACCCCCATCACACCGCACCCCAGCAGCAGCACATACCCATAGAAGAAGAGCGCACCCGCGCCCGAGTCGCCGATCATGACTGGCGTCGCGTAACCGCCGACGAGACCCAAGACCGCAATCATGACCGACTGATACCGCACGGCCAGAACGCCGGCCGCCGCCGTCACGCACGCCATCAGCGCGAACGCCAAGCCCTGCGACATCAGATGATACATCCCCGAGGAGGCGTAGAAGGCGAAGTACAGCGTGACAAAGCCCATGCCCACCAGGCCTTGCCCAAGCAAGTGATACTTTTTGAAGAGCAGTCTCACGCCGACGAGAATCATTCCGGCACCCACCGACAAACTCAAGGCCACGCGGCCGAGCGGCCCCATGAGCCCCTTCTCGATCGAATATTTCAGGAAGAACGCGATGCCAGCCAACACCACCAGAATACCGATCCGCAACAACCAATTCGTCGCGGCCGCATACTCCCACGACACGCCCGGCTGCTGGTACTCCTCGCCGATCACCAGCCAATTCCAAGCCTTTCTCATCATCCGCTCGGCAGAGGTCGGCTCAGATGGAACCGGCACCCACACGGGCGGCATCGGTCGGGCGGCAGGCGGTTGAGGCGCGACAGGCGAAGGCGCGGCGGCAACCAGAGGAATGGGGGCAGACACGGGCATAGCCGCCGGTGCTTTTTCAGGTTTCGCATCCCCGGACGCCGCACGCTCCCGCTTCAGCGTCTCTTCCAATGCGCAAAACCGCCGGGTCAGCACTTCCAGCGCATGCAGCACCGTTGAGACCCGTATCAAAAGGATCACGGGAATCACTAAAAGAATGCCGAACACCGCGAACCCAACCATCAGGCCGAACACTGTTTCCATAACGTCCTCCAAAATCCACTGTTTGACCAGCATAGCCGCTTCGCGTGAAAAACACGAAGATAAACCGCGCCAAGGAGGAGTTGGCTACAGACCTGTCCAGTTAGCTACAGACCTGTCCCGTTATCAACCCTCGCTGCCTTACGCAGGAGGAAGGAGTTTGGCAACGGCAGCTTTTGCCGCCTGACGCTCCTTCTCCAGCGCCGTCAGCTGCGGGTCATCGGCGAGCACGCTGGCGTCAACCGGATGCGACGCCTTCCACGTTTTGTAGGCAGATGCCGCCGTGTCGGCCGCAGCCTTGATACGCACCTGCTCATACTTGAGCGCCCGCAAGGCCTCGTCGGCTTTGGCCTTACTCGGTCCGGTGAGCGTATTCATCTGCTTTTCCATCGCAGCGGCCTTGGCGATACTGCCCTGGTAAGCCATCTGCGCCTGTCTGGCCGCCTCAAAATGCGGGTTCTTCGCGAGCTTCGCGTCGAAAAGTTCCTCTTTACGGTCGGCGACGCGGCCATTGAGGGTGTAGTAGATCCCCAGCTTCTTGACCGTCTCGGGATTGAGCGTTTCGGGGGAGCCCTCGTAGGCGGACACATCGGTGCAATCCAACAGGACCGGGCCTTCCCACGCCTCTTCGCGCTTCACGGAGCACACCAGCATCGCGTTTTTCGAGGACTCCTTAACGTCGGTGTATTTGAAAAGCGTGCCTCCCGGCAGCTTCCCGCAGTTCTTGCCTTGCGGCGTGTAATAAGGACTGGAGGCCGAAACAAAGCCCCATCCGTTCTTAGGCCCAGAGAAGGTGACTTTCGTGACGGTGTTCTGCACCGTTTCTTTCACGGGCGTGGCGATGCTCATGCCGGTATTGCCACTGCCCGTTCTGGCCGCATTGCCGGAGCGTTGGGTCAGCGGCTCAAGATTGCGCGAGGATTTCTTCACCTCCGCGGACGCAGCGCTGACAAACATAAGCAAGACAAGTGCTAAAAGGACGCTTTTCATATGTTCCCCAAGTAATCCCAAAAACGGAAGATTGAAGCAAAAAGCCCTCCCTATACCAAGCATAAAAGAAGAGCTTTATTCTTCGCGCGGGCGCGATTCTATTCTGTTGCAGGTTAAGTTGAAGAATGCGTTTCTTTGAGCGGGGGAGGCGCAGTCACGGGGACCTGTGGACGTTTCGGGGAAACGTCCCGGTGGCGCACGAGTGTCCCCGCGAGCCGCCACAATTTTTGCAAGCGCCTCGCTGTTTTAAGCAGGACTGGACAAACTGCGAGCGCGACGGGGATGCCCAGTACCCTTTTTTCAGCGTCACAAAACCTTTTCGAACAGGCTCTAATTAGAATTGCTGATCGCACCGGTGTCGCTTGAATAACCCTGCCTGCTTTGCTATCCTTTCCCCACAAAAGAAACGGGGATACATGCCATGTTAAAGCGAATTTTCGTTGTCGCGCTGCTGCTGGGCGTGGCCGGTTGCACCTTCCTTTCACGCGAAACCCAGAAGCCCGTCAGCCGGCTTGGGAAGGCCGTCCCTCAAAAGCCGCAGGAGGTCAAAGACACCGGCGACCGCTTTGAGCAGGCGTCTTTTCTGGCGCCGGCCACCGCTTACCGCTCCGTGCCGTTCTACTCACTGAACGACGAATTGGACCCGGCCGAGGTGGACCGTCAGCTCCGTCTGTTTAAGGAAGGCGGCTTCGGAGGCACGTTTCTGCATAGCCGCATCGGACTGTTGACAGAATATTTGAGTGACCGCTGGTTCGAGGTGATGGCCGCGGGCGTGAAAAGTTCACAGGCGCTGGGCATCGACGCCTGGTTCTACGATGAGGACAAGTGGCCCAGCGGGTTCGCGGGCGGCCTTGTCCCGCTCAAGGATCAGGCCTTCCAGGCGCGGTCGCTCGCACGCGTGGCAAAGGATCAGCCGGTTACTGCGCCGGACACGGTGCTCTTCGAGGATGCCGCCTTCAAGTACGTCTGCCACGTGAACCCGCTGGGTGACCCCTGGTTCAACGGGACCTCGTGGGTGGATCTGATGAACCCGGACATGGTTAAGGCCTTCATCGATTGCAGTTACGTGCCCTATGCGCAGAAGTTCGCTGGCAAGCCGCGGGTGCGCGGCATCTTCACTGACGAGCCGCAGATCAGCCCGCGCCCGAAGATCGAAAACCAGGGTGTCGTGAGCTATTCCCCGGTCATCCCGGCCGCTTTCAAAGCCCGCACGGGGCATGAACTCGCGCCCAATCTGCCGTCGCTTTTTGCCGAAGTCGGCGACTGGCGCCGGGTGCGGCTGGACTACTACCGCACCGTCGCCGCCTGCTTCGAGCAGGCCTTCAGCAAGCAGATCGGCGATTTTTGCGCCACGAACAACATGATTTGGACCGGCCACTACAACGGCGAAGACGCACCCTCAAGCAACATGCAGAACGAAGGCGGCCTGATGCAGCAACTCCGCCACATGCAGATGCCGGGCATCGATGCGCTCGGGCTGCACTACAACACGCTGCACTGCGGCAAGGTCATGACCTCCGTCGCCAACCAGTACGGGCTCACGCGCCGCCTGAGCGAACTCTTCGGCATCAGCGGCCACAACATGACCTTCGAGGACCGCATGTGGATCACGAGCTGGCACACGCTCATGGGCGTGAACTTCATGTGCCCGCACCTCTCGCTCTACAGCATGAAGGGTGAACGCAAACGCGACTACCCCCCGACCCTCAGTTACCAGCAGCCCTACTGGCGCTATAACCGGCTTTTTGAGGACTATTCCGCGCGCCTCTGCTACTTTGCGACCGTGGGTCAGACCACCCCGGAAGTCTGCGTAATCCACCCCCTTGAGTCGGACTATATCGAGCAGGCCCAGAAGCTCGCCGGCAAGCGTGACGCAGCCTATGCCGAGCTGCTCAGCGCCCTCATGCGCACCCACCGAAACTTTGACCTGGGCGACGAGCAGATCATCTCTGAGATCGGCAAGGCGGAAAAAGGACGCTTTGTCATCGGCAAAATGGCCTACCGCGTGGTGGTCGTGCCGCAGCTGCTGACTATCCGAGCCTCCACGCTGGCGCTGCTCAAAGCCTTCGCCGCGCAGGGCGGCACGGTGCTGGTTGCTGAAGCCTATCCCGTGCTTGTGGACGGTGCCGAAAACTCCGCTGACATTCCGGCGCTCAAAACGTACGCGACGCGGGTGGAGAAAGATGGCTGGTACGCGGCGCTCAACAAGAAAGTACCGCCCGCCTTCACCCTGAGCGGCGAAAAGAGCGAGGAGGTCTGGACACATCTGCGCACCGTCAAGAACGGGAGCGTGCTTCAGCTCTCTAACACCTCCCGTCTCGAGAGCCGCACGCTCGCGCTCCGGTTCACCGACCGCGACGCGGCGGTCGCGCTCTGGAATCCGGTCAATGGCCAGTGCCTGCGCCCGAAGCCCGAAGCCGACGGCGCCTACGCCCTCGACTTCGCGCCCGCGCAGACGTGGATCGTGACGGTTGGCGCGGTCTCGTCCGCCGCGCGGGCCGATGGCGCGTACCGGCTGCCCGGCGACCGCCGTGAGGTCACAAAGCTTAACGGCCCCTGGCAGGGCAAGCGCGTGGACCCGAACGCGCTGACGCTCGATTATGCCCGCTCTTCCAAGGACGGCGGCACCACTTGGAGCGAGCCCGAGCCGGTTCTCGCCCTCTCTGACCGGTTCGCGCAGAGCACGCCTTACAAGGGTGAACTCAAGCTGAAGTTTGAGCCCGAAATCACGGTCGTGCCCAACGCCTGCAAGCTCGTTGTCGAGCAGCCGGAAATGTACACGTCGATCACGGTCAACGGAAAGCGGGTGACTTTCGATACCGATGAGTTCTACACCTGCTTCACCTTCCGCGCCCAGACGGTCAACGGGTTGCTCAAACCGGGACGGAACGAGATCGTGCTCACGCTGAACTTCGTTTCGGCGATTCCCACAAGCCTCAACGCCCGCGCGCGGTACGGCACGGAGATCGAGAGCATTTATCTGGTTGGCGATTTTGCGGTGAGCGCCGTGCAGGCGGACAAGCCGCTTGCCACCACGTACCGCAATCAGGAGGGAACCCTGGTACCGAAGCCGATCCACAGCTTCAAGACGTTCGCCATCACGCAAGAGACCAACACCTTCGCGGGCGACCTCGTCTCGCAGGGTTATCCGTTCTACGCGGGCGAGTTTCAACTCGAAAGCACCGTCGAACTCGGCACGGTCGTGGCGGGCAAGAAATACCGGCTCGTCTTCCCGTCGTTCGAGGCGGTCGTGATCAACGTCACGGTCAACGGACAGCCCTGCCCGCCGCTCGTGGCCAGCCCGTGGGAGAGCGATGTCACCGCCGCGCTCAAGCCGGGCACGAACACGGTGCGCATCGCGCTCACCAACAGCCTGCGCAACCTGCTGGGGCCGCACCACCACAAGGGCGGTGAACACACCGCCGTGGGCCCGGCCACCTTCCGCGCCAACCACTACTGGCCCAACAAGGAGGCCGGCGAGCGCGACTGGTACGACGCGCGCCTCGGCGGCAAGGCCAAGGTCTGGCGCGACGATTATTTTATGATCCCGTTCGGTTTGTTGCAGCCGCCGGTGCTTGTGCAGGTGGTCGAGTGAACAGCGGGAGGGACCCAATCATGATACGCTTAGGTGTGAATATTGACCATGTGGCCACCCTGCGGCAGGCCCGGCGCACGGTGTACCCGAGCCTGGTGGAGGCCGCCGCGCTTTGCGAGAGGGCGGGCGCGCAGGGCATCACGGTGCATCTGCGCGAGGATCGGCGCCATATTCAGGACGCGGATGTCTACGCGTTGCGCCAATCGTTGGCGACGCGCATGAACCTTGAGATGGCGAACACCCCCGCGATCGTCGCTGTGGCGCTCGACGTCATGCCGGACGAGGTGTGTCTGGTGCCGGAGCGGCGTGAAGAGTTGACCACCGAAGGCGGGTTGGACGTGGCGGGTCAGCGCAACGAGCTGGCACCCGTTGTGGCGGCGTTGGGCAAGGCGGGCATCAGCGTCAGCCTGTTCATCGACCCGGAGTTGAGCCAGGTCGAGGCGTCGGCGGCGATCGGCGCACCGTACATCGAACTGCACACGGGCGCGTATGCTGAACGCACGCCTGCGGAGCGCGAGCTGGAGCTGGGCCGGCTGATTGCGGCCGCCGAGCGCGCCCATGCACTCGGCCTCAAGGTGAATGCGGGGCACGGGCTGAGCCTCGACAACATCGGGCCGATCCTGAAGATACCGCACCTCGACACGCTCAACATCGGTCACAGTATCGTCTGCCACGCCCTGTTTGTCGGCCTCGAACAGGCGGTCCGGGAAATGTTGGAAACAATGAGGAGTTAGAAGTGTCCCTGCAACGTGGCTCATACGGGATCGAATACGACGAGCGACAAAGTTCTTCTGCGCGGAAGTTCTGGCTGCTGGTCGTGCTGATTCCGTTCGCCGCGATTGTCTTCTTTTTCTTTCGCGGTTGCGGGGGTGAGCGCCCGGATGCTTCAGGGGCGGGAGACGGGATGGGCCCCAGCCGCAAATACGGGATGATTCCCGAGGTGAAGGCCGAGCGCGAGCGGCCCTCGCTGGTGAAGCATTTTTTGCAGGGCTGGCGCAAGAAAGACGCCACCACGGGGGAAGCGAAGAGCGCGGACCGCGCCGCCACCGAGAAAGCTCCCGGCTGGCACGCCTCGAAAGCCGCCCCGCCCGCCGAGCCGGCCACCAAAGTTCAGTCGCCTGAAGTCAAAAAATTACTGGATCAGTCGGCGGCCCGCGAGGCGGAAGACGACCGCGTGGGTGCACGGCTGCTTTTGCAGCAAGTGCTTGTCCGGCGCGACGCGGAGGACGTGCGTGCGTTCGTTGAGCGCAAGATCGGCAGCCTCAATATCGCGCTGGCGTTCTCGAATTTCCCCATGCCTGAGAAAATAAAACACCGTGTGGTCGCGGGTGACCTGATCAGCAAAATAGCCCAGCAGTACGGCTGCACGCAAGAGTATATCCTCAAGGTCAACGGCATCGACAGGCCGGAGCTGTTGCGTATCGGGCGCGAGATCTGGGTCTTTAAAAATCCGGCCTTCGAACTGATTGTCTTCAAGCGAAACAACAGCGCGGTATTGACGCTGAACAATCAGTTCTTCAAGCGGTACACCGTGGGCGTGGGTAAGCCGGAGAACGTGCCGAGCGGCACCTACGTCATCCGTGGTAAAGTCAAAAAAACGGCGGGCGCGACGTCCGACAACGCGCTGGGTACGCGCTGGGTCTCGCTAGCGGCCACCGGTGCCACGCCGGAAGCGAAGGGCTTCGGGTTGCACGGCACATGGAACGAGTCGACGCTCGGACGGCAAACGGATGCGGGGTATGTCCGTTTCCGCAACGCCGACATCGAAGAGCTCTGCACCTTGCTGATCGACGGCACCCCAGTCATTTTGGCTGAATGAGTGCAGTCTCCCAAAAAGAGTGCGATTTTATTCTGTTGAAGGTTTTTATGAAAAACGGTTCAATCGGTGGTGCGAGCCGGGTGTGGCTCTTGGTGTGCAGCGTGTTCTTGGCCGGGTGCGACAACGCGCCCCAGCCCTCCGCGCCAGCTCCGGTTAAGGAGCAAAAGACGATGACAAAAACCGTTATCGACGGGCTGACTGGCAAGGCGGCTGTGGATCAGGGCAAGGCGGCGCGCGAGACGCTCCATGCCGTCGACGAGCAGCGCCGCAAGGAGCTGGAGTCGCTTAATCCGTAACGCCGGCCACGTCATTGGCCGTCGGCAGGCCCCACTCCTTGATCTTGCCTTCTATGAAGGCGACGCTCTGCTCGTGCATGTTGCGCGCGCCAAGCTCCGGCCGCAGAACAGGGCCGCATGCGAAGCGGATCGGCTTGTTGGGGTCGACCCGGCCGAAGTCTTTGATCCACCTGCCGGTCTTGAGGAAGTCGGTCTTGACCGCGAGGGGCACCAGCGGCACACCCGCGCGCTCGGCCAGCTTTGAGCCGAGCGAGTTGAATTTCTTGCCGTCGAACACCGCCTGGCGCGTGCCTTGCGGAAAGAGCAGCACCGAGCTGCCGCCAGCGAGTCGCTTAGCACCTTCCTCAAGCACGGTCTTGAGGTCTTCGCGCGCGTTTTTGCGCGTGACCGAGATTGCGCCCACATGCAACGCGGCCGCGCCCACCAGCGGCATGGTCGCGAGACTCTCCTTGAGAACGATCGCGAGCTTTCCAAAAGAAAGCAGCGTGGTCGGGAAAACCATGGTCTCCAGCGTGCTCATGTGGTTGGCGACATAAACGACCGGCCCCTGGTAGGCGGAGCGTTGCTCAAAGCCCTCGAACGTGACAACCCCGCCCAGCTTTTCGGCAAACGCGACGGAGGCCATGCAGATCTGGGCCCAGCTCTCATTATTGAAGATGCGGAAAAGATGATGGAAGGCGCAACTATAAACGATCCGACTGATCGTAAAGCCGTAGCGAAAAGAGTTGATGGCGCTGATTTTTGCCGGACCTGACGCGCGGTTCGCGTGAGCCGTTTCGTAGTGACCGGTGGTGCGAAGGATCTCCTGAAACTCTTTGCATGTAGTCATGAGGGAGCAACTATAGCAAAAGACAGCGAGCTTCGGGAGAGGGTTTTGCAAGAGCCCCGTTGTTTAATCAGGAAAGGGGTAATGCCATAATTTAGAATTGCGTGCGTCAGCTTGACCCTGTTTTCGGTTTGTGCCATGCTTACGCACCGTATTGATGAAGGCGGAGTTCACTTATTTAATCCGGAGGGATGGCATGAAGAAAATAGTCTGTGCGTTGAGCGCGTTGTCAGTATCGGCGGCCTTGGCGGTTGAGCTTCCCGATGTGTTGAAGACCTGCGAAGGGAAGCCGGTCGATTCTGTCGCGGCGTGGGAAGCGGTCCGCCGCCCCGAAGTTTTGGAGCTTTTCAAGACGCAGGTTTTCGGGCGCAATCCCGTGGAGCGCCCGGCCACGCTGCGATTCGAGGTGGTGGACGCGGGCACGGAGATGCTGGCGGGCAAAGCCTTGCGCAAACGGATCAATATCCGCTACTCCGGGCCGGGGGGCGAAGGCCTAATCCGGGTCACCGCGTTCATGCCCAAAGCGGCCAAGCCCTCGCCCGCCTTTCTGCTGATCTGTAACCGGCCCGAACAGAATATCGATCCCGAGCAGACCGTGAAGAATCCCTTCTGGCCTGTCGACGAGCTTGTGACGCGGGGCTATGCCACCGTGTCGTTCCAAACAGGCGATGTCGACCCCGACTCGTTCGACGGGTTCACGAACGGCGTGCATAGCGTGTTCCAGCCCGACCCCAAGGTGCGGACGGCAGACTCGTGGGGCACGATCGCGGCGTGGGCCTGGGGCGCGAGCCGCATCATGGACTGGATCGAAACCGAGCCGCTGATTGATCGCACGCGCGTCGCGGTCGTCGGCCACTCGCGCGGCGGCAAGACCGCGCTCTGGTGCGGCGCGAACGACACGCGCTTCGCCCTGACGATCTCCAATGACTCCGGGTGCGGCGGGGCCAAACTCAACCGCATGGATCTGCCCAAGTCAGAGCACATCGCGCGAATCAATACCGTTTTCCCGCATTGGTTCTGCGAGAACTTCAGGCAGTATGGCGACAACGAACTCGCGCTGCCGCTCGACCAGCACATGCTGATCGCCCTGGTCGCTCCGCGCTTGGCCTACGTGGCTTCCGCCTCGCTGGACGACTGGGCCGGGCAGCCGGGCGAGTTCCGTTCGTGCGTGCTGGCCTCGCCGGTGTGGCAGCTCTATGGCAAGAAGGGGCTCGTAGGCGAGACCTTCCCCGCCGCAGACGCACCGCTTCAGGAGGGAAGCATCGGTTACCACCTTCGCACCGGCAAGCACGACCTCGCGCTCTATGACTGGGAGCGCTATATGGATTTCGCGGACCGGCATTGGACGAGATAGCCTGCAAGGAGTTTCCATGATTCCTCAATGGGTGATTGAAAAGAAGCGCGACGGCGGCACGCTCGACGCGGACGAGATCCGCGCGTTCGTCGCGGGGTTCGCGAGCGGCACCATCCCTGATTATCAGATGGCCGCGCTGGCTATGGCGATCTACTTCAGAGGGATGGACTCTGAGGAGACGGCTGTGCTTACAGATGCCATGATGCGCTCGGGCGACCTCGTGACGTTTGACGCATGGCCGCGGCCCACGGCAGACAAACACTCGACCGGCGGCATCGGCGATAAGCTTTCGCTCATGATCGCGCCGCTGGCGGCCAGCGCAGGCCTCGCGGTGCCGATGATCTCGGGGCGAGGGCTCGGCATCACCGGCGGGACGCTCGACAAGCTTGAAGCGATTCCAGGTTACGACACACGACTTTCGGTCGAGGCCTTCAAGCGTGTGGTCGCGGACGTGGGCTGTTCGATCATCGGACAGACGGAACGGCTCGCGCCGGCCGACAAAAAGCTCTATGCGCTGCGCGATGTCACCGGCACGGTGCCGAGCATCCCGCTCATCACCGCCAGCATCATGTCCAAAAAACTCGCCGAAGGGGCGGAGACCTTGGTGTTGGACGTCAAGTGTGGCCAGGCGGCTTTTATGAAGACGGTCGGCGACGCCCGCGAGCTGGCGCAGAGTCTGCTGCGCGTCGGACGTGCGCTCAACCGAAAAATGGGCGCGCTCATCACCGATATGGATCAGCCCTTGGGACGGACGGCAGGCAACGCGGTCGAGGTGATCGAAGCCATAGAAACGCTCAAAGGGAGTGGGCCTGCGGACACGCGCTTTCTGACGGTCGAGTTCACGGCGCTGATGACCGTGCTGGCCGGTGTGTACCCCGATCTTGAAGCCGCGCGGCTGGAGCTGGCGCAGAGACTCGACGACGGACGTGCGCTGGAGGTGTTTCGCCGGATGGTCGCCGCGCACGGGGGCGACACGCGGGTGATCGACGACGCGCGGGGCTTCCCGCAGCCAGGCGCAATCATTGAGGTTCCGGCTCCGTGCTCCGGAACCGTGGCTTTTGTGGACGCGCAGCAGATCGGTCGCATTGTTTTGCAACTGGGCGGCGGACGCAAGGCCGTTACCGACCTGATCGACCCTGCGGCAGGTATCGACCGACTCGTGCAGGCTGGCATGGCGGTTGAAAAGGGGCAGCCCCTGATGCGGCTGCTGGCGAAAAGCGCGTCAATGGCGGCACCGCTGCTTGGTGACGCGCTTGCCGCAGTACGCATCACGCAGGAAGCGGTGCCGGAACGCAAACTGATTCTTGAAACCCTCTGACGCGGGCGGAGCCCGTAACCCCAGGTGGCAGGTTTCAGGTATCAGGTTTCAGGTGTCAGGTGTCAGGTATCAGACCGTTGTGTGTGGCCGCGTCCGGTAGGGACGGCTCCCCGAGCCGTCCGCCGGGCCCCGTGACGTCCCTTCGATGGAATCGATGAAATCGAATCAATCGATTTGAAAATCCACTGATGTATATGCTCCCGCCTCTCGGACATTTTCCCATTGTACGCCCATTCCCT
>JBBRJN010000033.1:0-12656 GCA_038219365.1 Kiritimatiellia bacterium
CATAAGCGATCCTCCACTAAACATTACCATGGGACAACATTACCAGATAACCGTTTTGCAAGCGAGTAGGAATACCCCCCAGCGACAACGCTGACAACTCCTTTTTCAGATTTTCACATGCCGCAGTCGGAGCGCGTTACTGATCACCGAGACAGAGCTGAAACTCATCGCTGCGGCCGCCACCATCGGCGATAGCAGCACGCCGAAGAAGGGATACAGGACTCCTGCCGCCACCGGCACGCCTGCCGCATTGTAGAGGAAGGCAAAGAGAAGATTCTGCCGGATGTTGGAAAGCGTGGCGCGACTCAAGCGCCGCGCCCGCAGGATGCCATCAAGATCGCCTTTCACCAGCGTCACGTCGGCGCTCTCCATGGCCACGTCCGTGCCCGTCCCCATCGCTATGCCTACATGCGCCTGAGCGAGCGCGGGCGCATCGTTGACGCCATCACCCGCCATGGCGACAATGCGCCCCTCCTCCTGCAGCCGTTTGATCACCGCGGCCTTCGCCCCGGGCAACACCCCTGCATGGACCTCGTCAATCCGCAAGCGCTTGGCCACGGCCTCAGCGGAGACACGGTTGTCGCCGGTGAGCATGATCACGCGGAGACCCTCTCGGTGCAGCGCAGCAACCGCGGCGGCCGCAGAGTCTTTGATTGAATCAGCCACGCCGATCACGCCTACAGTCGCCCCGTCCACAGCCACGAAGACCACGGTCTGGCCTTCCGTACGCCAACGGTCTGCTGGCTGTTCCAAGTCGCCCGGTGCGATCCCAAGACTTGCGAGTAGCTCCGCATTGCCCACTGCCACCTCATGGCCATTGATCTGGCCGGCGATGCCCAGTCCGGTTACCGAGCGAAAGTGCTCGACCTTGGCCAAATCAATGCCCCTCTCCCCTGCACCGTTCACAATCGCTGCGGCCAAAGGATGCTCGCTAGCCCGCTCCAAGCTAGCTGCCAAGCGCAGCAGTTCACGTTCCTCGAACGACGGAACCGTCTGGACCGCAGCTAGACGCGGACGCCCCTCTGTGAGCGTGCCGGTTTTATCGATAACCAGCGTGTCGACTTTCTCCAAAATTTCCAGCGCTTCGGCATTTTTAATCAGCACCCCAGCCAGTGCGCCGCGTCCCACGCCCACCATCACCGACACAGGCGTGGCGAGTCCCAGCGCACACGGGCAGGCGATGATCAGCACCGCCACGGCATTCACGAGCGCATGCGCGAACCGAGGCTCGGGGCCCCACCCCCACCAGACACAGAAGGTCACCACCGCCACGCCAACCACGACAGGAACGAAATAGCCGGCAACCACATCGGCCAGCCTCTGGATCGGCGCACGCGACCGCTGCGCTTCGGCGACACAACTCACGATCTGCGCCAGCAGGGTGTCTGCGCCGACCTTGCGGGCCTTCATCAGGAGCCCGCCCGTGCCGTTGACCGTCGCACCGATCAGCGGAGCGCCCGCGCGCTTCTCCACCGGCAGGGACTCGCCCGTCACCATGGACTCATCCACGCTGCTGCCGCCTTCCAGAACCTCGCCATCCACGGGAACTTTCTCGCCCGGCCTGATCCGCAACACATCGCCCGGCAACACCTCCTCCAACGGCACGTCCTCCTCGATCCCATCGGCACGCACGAGGCGAGCGGTTTTGGGAGCCAGGCCCAAGAGCAGTTTGATCGCCGCGTTCGTTTGGGCACGCGCCCTCAGCTCCAACATCTGGCCCAGCAGCACCAGCGTGGTGATGACTGCCGCCGCTTCAAAGTAAACCGGCACGCCCTCGCCATGGTGTTCCGCAACAGGAAAGAGGTGTGGGGCGAGCCATGCGGCCACGCTGTACGACCAGGCCACGACGACGCCCAGCCCGACCAGCGTGAACATGTTGAAGTGTCGGCTGACGAGTGACTGCACGCCGCGAACGAGAAAGGGCCACCCGCCCCACAGGACCACCGGCGTGGCCAAGGCGAACTCGACCCCCTGCTCCACCCGCAACGGAAACCATGTGGGAAGAAGGCCGAGATGCGTCGTCATGGCCAGAACAAAGACAGGAAGCGTCAGTGTGAGGCACGCCCAGAACCGGCGGCTCAGCTGAACGAGTTCGGGGGTTTCTGTTTCCTCGACAGGGACGGCACCCTCAGGCTCCAGCGCCATACCGCACTTCGGACAATCGCCCGGCCCCTCCTGACGCACCTCCGGGTGCATGGGGCATGTGTAAATTGAGGTTGTGTCCCGCACAGGCGTTAAAACCTGCGGCACCCCACCGAGGAAGTAGTCTGGGTGTCGTCGGAACTGGCTCAGGCAGTGCTCACTGCAAAACCCGTACTCGGTCTCGCGATAACGGAAATGAAGTCGGCTAGTCTCGGGTACCGACATCCCGCAAACAGGGTCTCGCGCCTCCCTGCCGGTGGTTTCCCGGTCAGTCATGTTTTCCCCCTTTGAAAAGACAAACGGAGTGCAAGTAAGAAGCCTGTACGCCGCATCGTTAGTTTGAGCCGCCTGCTATCTCATCCCAATTTATTTAACTTACTATTCACAATTATCCGTCTACCTGTCAAGCGGGAAAATGACTACGTATTTTTGTTTTTTAGCCCTGTGCTAAGCGGTCGGTCACTGATCATTAGAATTGCTGCTTGTGCCCACACGTTCGGTTTAGTATTTTTAAAATCGATTTTTATTATGAGAAAAACACTGGCTCTTGCCGTTTTCTGCGCGTCGCTCGGCTACGCGCAAACGAATCTCCTTCACGTCACCGTCAATCTCGAAGACGCCATCGTGAAGGACTTCTTCGGCTTCGGGGTCGAGTGGGATTCCAACGCGTACCTCCAGCACCGGCTAGACGACGCCGATTTTGCCCTCATCCGGTCGCGCGTCGAGTGGATGCGGCTACCGCTCTCCCGCATCATGATGCTTTCGAACCTGAAGGAAAACAACCCATGATCACACGTCGTCCCCTCGCTCTGCTGGCGCTTTTGCCGGCGCTGCTCGCCGCCGCCGAGGTCACGCTCACGCAAGACAGTCTCGCCCTACGCCTGACTGACGCTGGCATCGAGCTGGCCTGCGGCAGCATGGGGACGTTCACGCTGGCCTACCCCCAACTCGATTTGGATGACAACAAGAAAACTGAGCCGGTTGAGAAACGCGTAGAAGGCACCTCGGCCACACTCACCTACGCATGCGGTGGCACGATCACGGTGTCCGCCACCTCCGGCAAAATCTCCCTGACCTTCGACGCCATGCCCGCTGCGGTCAAAGCCTTCACAGCGGAGATGCTGATCGCGCCCAACTACAGCGAAGGCGGACGCTGGGCCATCGGCGAAGCCAAAGGTGACTTTCCGAAAGAAAAGCCGGCAAAACCCCACTTGTTCCAAGGCCACTCGCGCTCCTTCGACCTCGCGAACATCAACAACAAGCGCCTCAGCTTCGCCCTGCCGGAATATACCTTCGTACAGCTCCAAGATAACCGCGAATGGGGTTGGAACACCTTCTGGGTTCAGTTCAAGGTCCCCTATCTTGCCGACCGCAAGACCGTTGAAATCGCGGTCGCCATGGACACCAGCGCCTCCCTGCGCGTCGTTCTGGTCGACCGCTTCGGCCAGACCACCCAGCGCGACTTCCCCTGCAAACTCAAGGATGAGGCCGAGCTGAAAGCCGACGCCGAGACCGAGGCCGCCTATTACACCAGCCTCACCCCACCGACCCGCAACCGCTTCGGCGGCCTGCCCGGCAGCGGCGCCAAGCTGGGGCTCAAGAAAACCGGCTTCTTCCACGTCGAGCCCAAAAAGGTCAGCGCACGCGACGTGTGGGTGATGGTTGATCCCGACGGCGACGCCTTCTTCCATCTGGGCGTCTGCACCTTCGGCCCGGGCGAGGACTACACCTCGATCGAAGGCCGCAATGACGTCTACGAGTGGCTGCCGCCGCACGACGGCGAGTTCGCCAACGCGTGGAACCCCGAGAAGTGGTGGAACCCGCGCGCGGTCTCGTTTTACAAGGCCAACGTGGTCCGCAAATACGGTGCCTACGAGGACGACAAGCAGACCGCCCGCCTGGTCGACCGCGTGCGCCAAGTCGGCTTCAACTCGGTCGGCGCGTTCTCCGGCAATTCGCCCGCCTTCGCGCAGAAATGCTTCCCGCGCGTCAGCTCCTTGCCGCTCAGTACATGGACGCTCGGCGCGGCGGTGCCCGGCGTGCGCGGCGTCTTCGATCCCTACGACCAGAAGAACCTCGCAAAAATGGAGGCCCTGTTTTCAAAGACGGTTGCCGAGAAGGCCGACGACCCGCTGCTCATCGGCTACTTTCTCGATAATGAGCAGGGCTTCGAGGATCTGCCGCGCGCGATTCCCGCGCTGCCCGGCAAGCACGCCTGCAAGCGCGAGTTGGTCGCCCAGCTCCAGGCCAAGTACAAGGAGATCGCCGCCTTCAACACGGCTTGGAATCTCGACGCAACCTCCTTCGAGGCGCTCGCCGACCGCGGCCTGCCGATGACCACACAGGCGGCCTTCACGGACATGCAGGCGTACACCGAGCGCTTCCTCGAAACCTACTACAGCGCCATCACAACGACCTTCCGCACATACGACAAGAACCACATGCTGATCGGCAACCGCTGGCAGCCCGGCACCGCCAACAGCGAAGTGCTCTGCCGCGTGGCCGGCAAGTACATGGACGTGATCAGCATCAACTATTACGCCTGCGGCATCGACGCGGCCTTCATCCGCCGCCTCTATGAGTGGACCGGACGCAAGCCGCAGCTGTGGAGCGAGTTTTATTTCACCGCGACCAAGGAGAGCAACGTCGCGCCCAGCAACATGGACATGGCTACGCAACAGGAGCGCGGCCTTGCCTACCGCCACTACGTCGAGGGCGCGGCCGCGCTGGGCTTCGTAGTCGGCGTCGAGTGGTTCACCCTGCTCGACCAAGCCGTGACCGGGCGCTTCTTCGAAGGGCTCAACGGCGAGCGCGCCAACACCGGGCTCTTCAATGTCGCCGACCGCCCCTACAAGGCCCTGTTCGCAGAGATGGCAAAGACCCATGCGGCGATCTATGAAATCTGGCTAGATGGCAAGGCCCCCTACCTGCTCGACAACCCGCGCTTCACCGGCAAAGCCGGCAACGGCACGCGCACCATTTCCGCCGGACGGCCCACTGCGCCCATGGTCATCGACGGCCAACTCGCGGGGTGGCCGGGCCGCCCGCCCGAGCGCATCGGCGCGGACCGCCTCGCGGTCGGCCGCGAGGCAGGCGGCGGCGAAGCGGCCTTCAAGCTGAGCTGGGACGAGAAGAACCTCTACCTGCTGGCGAACGTCACGGACCCGACGCCGATGATGAATGAGCAGAAGCCCGACCACCTCTGGAACGCGGACGGGCTCGAGCTCTTCATCGGCAGCGAGAAGACCGACCAGGGCGGCCCGCTGCTCTTCACCGACCGCCAGGTCCTGCTGGGCGCGGGCAAGAACAACCAGACCTTTGTCGCGAACCAGCCCGCGCAGCCCGCGATCGAGACCTCCGTGACGCCCACGGTGGACGGCAAGGGCTACACGCTGGAGGCGGCCATCCAGTGGGCCGCGCTCGCCATCACGCCGAAGGAGGGCATGGAACTGCTCTTCGACATCGCGCTCAACAACAGCACCGACGGCCAGGGCCGCTCCTGCCAGCTCGTCTGGTGCGGCGGCGCGCGCAACTCCTCCGACCGCAGCGCCTGGGGCCGCCTGACGCTGATCCCGTAGAGACTCCGAATAACGCTCAACGCTCAAGTCCTCTGCATCTCCACCATGAGAGTTGAGCGTTGAACGTTTCTCTGGTTCCCTAGTCCGCAGAGAATGAGCTAAAGTGTAATTGAAGTGGCGTTTGTTCCGCTGATCACCCAACTGCGCGCGAGGACCAGAAGAAGCCGCGCTATGACTCGTTAGTCGCTGCGGCCCGCGTCCGGTTACGACACACTTATGAAAATGCCACGTTTATTTGCCTTCGTTCTTGAGGCTGCACTCTTTGCCTGTTTCGCATCGGCGCAAGAGCCGCAAGGCGCGCGCATGAGCTACCTTACCAACGCGGAGGCAAAGGTCGGCGTAGACCTTTACCGCGGCGGGGCGATCGTGTTCCTGTCGCGGGGAGGCGGCGGCAACCTCATCAACAACTTTGATCTGGGCCGGCAAGTGCAGCTCTCCTTTTTCTCCGGGCCGGTGCCGTTCGCCGTCGGCGACCAGCAGCCCGTCCAACACTGGGAGCACATCGGCTGGAACCCCATTCAGGCTGGCGATGATTTCAAGCACGCTTCGCGGGTGCTTGAGCACAGCAACGACGGGCGTACCCTTTACGTCAAGACCCTGCCGCTGCAGTGGCCGCTGAACAACGTGCCCGGGGATTGCACCTTCGAGTCCTGGCTGTGCCTCGAGGGGCCGGTCGTGGCGGTGCGTGCCCGGCTGAACAACGCCCGCCTCGACAAAACGCAATACGCGGCGCGGCTGCAGGAATTGCCCGCGGTGTACGCCAACGCGCCTTATCACCGGGTTGTGAGCTATACGGGAGACCGGCCTTTCAGCAACGCCCCTGTGAGCGCGATTCCAAAGCCGACGGGCCGTCACCCTTGGTCTTTCTGGCCTGCGACGGAAGGATGGGCTGCCTTGCTCGACGACGCCGACCGCGGTATCGGGCTACTGACGCCGGGCCGCGTGTTTTTCACGGGCGGCTTCGCGGGTCAGCCAGGGCCGAACGATACGCACGCGACCAGTACCGGCTATCTCGCGGGTCAGGCTGAGGAGATTCTCGATCACAACATCGTCTATGAGTTTCGCTACGAGCTGGTGGCAGGAACGCTGGCTGACATCCGCTCGCGAGCCATGGCCACGCGTGTGTCCGCGCTGCCCGCGTGGTCGTTTGACAAGGACAGGCATGGCTGGCATTACGTGAACGCGCGCGACACAGGCTGGCCCGTCGCAGGCGCGCTCAACGTGCAGCTTGACCAAGACGACCCGCAATTGATCGGCCCGTTCAGCTTTTGGCGTGCAGAAGACGCCCCTTTGGTCGTGATCGAATGCGCCTTCAAAACCGCCTGTCAGACAGCGACGCTGTTCTGGCAGCGCTACGGCGAAAAAGCGCCGGGGGCAAAGGATACCGTCGCATTTCCCATCAAGGCTGATGGCGAGTTTCATCGCTACGAGGTGGATCTCGCGACCGCCCCAAGCTACACGGGAGGCATCGTCCGTCTCCGCTTCGACCCCGTGGGGAGTGGCGCGGCCGGCAACTCGGTCATGGTCAAGTCAATACGGCTCACAAAACGGGAAAACGCCATTACCGTAGCACACGCGGAAGACGGACGTGTCGCCCCCCAAGCGACATTTTGCGAACGGCCCGCGCGAGTGGCACTTCGATAAACGTTGTTTCTGATCGGACTCATACATAACCCAATCGCCTAAACGACCACGCGCAAAAAAGAAATGACCGTCCGGCAGGGACGGCTCCCGGCACGAAAAAAGGCCGCCCAAGCGGGCGGCCTTCGGCTGAGGGAACTCGGTCACTCGCGTTTATTTCTTCGGCAAGGGGCCCATCGTGAAGACCAGCGTGCCGCCCTTCATGATGTCGGCGTGGGCGAGTTTGATGGCAGCGTAGGGCTTGTTGTTGAGCGTGATGCCCTGCACGTACTTGTTCTCTTTCGAGAGCCCCTTGGCCTCGACCGTAAAGGTCTTGCCCTTGGCGAGGTTCAGAGTGACCTTCTCGATCTGCGGCGCACCAAACACGTAGCCGTCGTTACAGGGGTTGAAGGGGTAGAAGCCCATGGCAGAGAAGATATACCAAGCTGACATCTGGCCGCAGTCGTCGTTGCCGCACAGCCCGTCAGGCTTGTTCTTGTACTGCGTGTCGAAGATCTCGCGGATGAGTTCCTGCGTTCTCCACGGCTTGCCCGCGAAGTCGAAGAAGTAGGCCGTGTGGTGGCTGGGCTCGTTACCGTGCGCATACTGGCCGATCAGGCCTGAGACGTCGAGCACGAAGCCGGCGCCCTCGACCTTGGACTCCAGTTTGAAGAGCGTGTTCAGCTTCTCGGCGGCCGCCTCTTTGCCGCCGATCAGGCTGATCAGACCCTCGGGGTCATGCTGCACGTGCCAGGTGTACTGCCACGCGTTGCCTTCGGTGTAGTCGTAGCCGCTGCCGGCGCCGTGGTTGAGCTTCATGGGGTCGAACGGCGTACGCCAGTTGCCCTGCGAGTCACGGCCACGCATGAACTTGGTCTCGGGGTCGAACACGTTCTTGTAATAGTCCGCGCGCTTGCCGAAATAGGCGGCGTCCTCGCTCTTACCCAAAGCCTTGGCGAACTGCGCTGCGCAGTAGTCGTCATACACGTACTCCAGCGTACGGGAGACGCTCTCGCCCTTGATGATGTCGAACGGCAGGTAGCCGTACTTGGTGTAGATGTCCCAATCGGAGTTCTGATGCTTGACCGTCAGCGAGGTCTTGATGGCCTGGAAGGCGGCCTCGGCATTGAACCCGCGGAACCCCTTGAGGTAGGCATCGACCATGACCGGCACCGAGTGGTTGGCGATCATGCAGTGGTTCTCCTTGCCCCACAGCGTCCAAATCGGCACGTAGCCCTGCGCCTTCTGGTGGGCGATCATGGTGTTGATGAAGCCGTCGACGCGCTCAGGTGCCAGGATCGTGTAGAGCGGATGGGCCGCGCGATACGTGTCCCACAATGAGAGCGTGGAGTAGTAGGTTTTGTCAGGAGCGGTCAGGACCTTGTCGTCCGCCCCGCGGTACTGGCCGTCCACGTCCGCGATATTGTTCGGCTGAATGAAGAGGTGGTACATCGAGGTGTAGAAGTTTTCCTTCTGGTCCTGCGTGCCCTGCACTTCGGCACGCGACAGCAGACCGTTCCACGCCGCCTTGGCCTGCTTGTGCACCGCCGCGAAATCCCAGCCCGGAATTTCCGCCGCAAGATTCTTCTTCGCGCCGTCGACGCTCACGGTCGAGAGCGCCACCTTCACCTGCAGCGTCTCGCCCGGCTTCAGGTCGAAGTCCAGCACGTAGCGCGGGGCCTTTTCGCCTAGCTGGGCCGCCAGCGTCTTGATCGCCGTGTAGGGCTTATCGAACTTGACCACGTAGTAATAATGGCGGGTGACCCAGGCCTTGGCCTGATTATGACCCGTGATCGTGAATTTATCTTCGGTCGTCACGTCGCTGGCCAGGATGTGGTTCTTCAGCGAGTCCTTGCCGCCCACGATGCCGTACTGCAGGTCAACCAGCAACCGTGCGGGTGCGGGGTTTTTGTAGGTGTACTTGTGAAAGGCCACGCGCGGCGAGGCGGTCAGTTCTACGTCCACGCCGAAGTCCGCGAGCGTCACCGCATAGTAGCCGGGCTTGGCTTTCTGCGTCTCTTTGCTGTAGGCGCTGTGGTAGTTCTCGCGCTCGACCGGGCCGGTGAAGGGCTGAAGTTGCACGTCCCCGAGATCAGGGCATCCCGTACCGTTCAGATGCGTCTGTGAAAAACCCCAGATATTCGTATCGAGGTACATGTACCCGGAGCAGTACTGCCATGTGCAGTTGCCGGTGTCGGGGCTGGCCTGGATCAGTCCGAAGGGGTAACAGGCCCCCGGGAAGGTGTGGCCGTTGTCGGCGCAACCGATGAAGGGATTCACATACTGCGTGAGGTCTTTGTCCTTTGCCTTGAACGGAAAGGTGCATGCGGAAACCAGCGCCAACGATGCCAACAGCCAGACGGTATTTTTCATTCGCTACAGCTCCTTCACAAAATGGGTTAGGCGTATTTAAACAAGCCGCATCGTGTTATACAAGCGCCCTTTTCAGTTTTCGGCTGGCCGACTTGCGGAAGGCCCTGCAGAAATTCTAATTTTGGCATGACACGCACAGAGGGAAGGCCCTCACGTGCCCACTACAAACGGAAGCGTCTGGCGTTCTCCAGTTCGTAGTGGCGCCGTGAGGCGCTTCTTTACCAAAATTAGAATTGCTGACGGCCCTGTGACAAACCTTTTTTTTCGCTGCCGGTTGTGGTTAAATAAGCTTTTTCTTTACCTCGAAAAAGCAAGAAGGCCCGCCGAATAATAGGGCAGACACGCAGGGCAGCCCCTACACCCCCAAACACCCTTTCAACCCTCATATCTGGAGAACATCACCATGGCCATCGACCTTAAAGCCGCCTACAAGACCATCATGGACGACCACTTCACCCCGAAGATGGAGATCACCTTCATCGACGGAGCCAAGCGCCAGACCCTCGCCTACGAGAAAGTCTCGTGGGTCATCGACGGCGAAGAGAAGGGCCTGCGCTACGGCGAAAACCCGGGTCAGGAAGCCGCCCTGTACAAGCTGGTGAACGGCAACCTCGTGCTCGGCGACGTCGCCGCCCTCACGCCCGGCAACTACCTGGCCTCCGACCCTGAGCTGCTCCAGTCCGGCAAGCACCCCGGCAAGACCAACCTCACCGACGCCGACAACGCGCTCAATATCCTGCGCTACCTCGACGACACCCCCTGCGCCGCCATCGTCAAGCACAACAACCCCTGCGGCGTGGCCAAGGCCGCCTCGCTGGCCGAAGCCTACGTCCGCGCCAACAAAGCCGACCGCCTGGCCGCGTTCGGCGGCTGCATCGCGCTCAACCGCGAGGTGGACCTTGAGACCGCCCGGCTCGTGGCCGAAAACTATGCCGAGGTGGTCGTGGCCCCCGAGTTCGCCCCCGGCGTGATGGAGATCTTCGCAACCAAGAAGAACCTGCGCGTGATGCGCATCAACAACATGGCCCGCCTCACCGCCTTCGTGGCCCGCCGCGTGGTCGACTTCAAGTCGCTCATCGACGGCGGCCTCGTGGCCCAGTGGTCCTTCGTGCCCGAAGCCCGCACCGCGAGCCAGTTCATGCCCGCCGAATGCACGACCAAGGACGGCACGGTCCACCGCACTGGTCGCCTCCCGACTCCGCAAGAGTACACGGACCTCCTCTTCGGCTGGCTGGTCGAGGCGGGCGTCACCAGCAACTCCGTGCTCTACGTCAAGGACGGCGTGACCGTCGGCATCGGCACCGGCGAGCAGGACCGCGTGGGCGTGGCCGAAATCGCCCGCGACAAGGCCTACCGCAAATTGGCCGACTGGATCTCGTGGGAAAAATACACGACCGCCTATAACGAGCTCACACTCAAGTTCGGCGACGAGGGCACCCGGCGCATGGCCGCGATCGACGAGGAGGTCAAAGCCCGCAAGGGCGGCCTGATCGGCTGCAGCATGGTCTCCGACGCCTTCTTCCCCTTCCGCGACGGCGCGGAGGTCGGCATCCGCGAAGGCATCACCGCCATCGTGCAGCCCGGCGGCGCGATCCGCGACTGGGACGTGATCGACTGCTGCAACGACGCCAATGTCGCCATGGTCTTCACCGGCCAGCGCAGCTTCAGGCATTAGGAGAAGGCTACCGCGGGACAGGCCAGTAGCTAATCCAGCGCCCTGCACCGGTATCGCCTGCTTGAAGCCGGTAGACCGCGCATTCCGTTGGTGTACCGCCTTTAGGCGGCTGATGTTTCGCAAGAGCCGGCTGAAGCCGGTACACCAACCAACACCCAACACCGACGCCAAGAGGCATAACCGTATAGGCTCATTATGAACATTATGAAAGACACGCTAACGCTCCTCCTCGCCGCCGCGCTTCTTCTGCCCTGCCTGTCGCAGGCGGAGACCGCGACGGAGCGCCTGATTCAGGCGACCTTCAAGGTCTTCAACAGCGGCTCCACCGCCACCGGGTTTCTCGTGCGCGACCCCGCGCCGGACGCGGCCCGCACGAATGTCCTGCTCGTCTCCGCAGGCCACACCTTTACCAAAGCCAAAGGGGAGAGCGTCCTGCTGGTCTGCCGCACGAAAGACAGCCAAGGCGCGTGGCAGCGGCTCGACCACAAGGTGACGATCCGCAACGGCACCAACGACCTCTGGACCTGTCATCCCTCACAAGACGTGGCCGTGATCCGCTGTGCGCTGCCGCCGCAGGCCGTCTTCGAGGCCCTGCCCCTCGCCGCGCTGGCCGATGAAAAGACCGCCGAGGCCCGTGGCCTGACAGTCGGCAGTCGGCTCTTCTACTTCGGTTATCCCCACCGCACCGAGGCTAACGGCGCGGGCTTCCCGCTCTATCGCGAGGGCGTGGTCAGCGGCTACCCGCTCTTTCCCATAACCCAGTATCCGCTGTTCCTGTTCAGCGCGCCCACCTTCGCGGGCGACAGCGGCGCTCCGGTCGCACTGGCGGATGGCGGCAGCCAGCCGCTGCTGATCATCGGCCTCGTCAACACCCGCACGCAACAGAACGATCACCTGAAATCGGACGAGTGGGACGTGACTTTCAAGCGCGACATGAATCTCGGCTCGCTCCTCCATGCCGCCTTTATCCGCGAGACAATCAACCTGCTCAAGTGAGCGACTCACGTTTTGGAGTGCGGGCGGCAAGCGAGTATTCGAGCGCGACGCCGCTTTTGTTCGTGTCGATGGAAAAGCGGTGCCGCCCGTTGGTTGTCACCGCATTCCAAAAGGATTCCCTCCCCTCATGTACACCGTGGCCCTCATCATCGCCGCCTGGTTCGGCATCAACCTGCTCCACGCCGCCTGGGTGGAGAGCCGCCGCTTTTTATGGGAAAAACGGATCGGTCGCGACTCGGAGGGGCTGCTACCTGACGCGGCCGCATACACGG
>JBBRJN010000034.1:0-12221 GCA_038219365.1 Kiritimatiellia bacterium
CTCGCCTTGCTGGCCGCCCAGCAAAAAGCCCGCCTCGCCGACGATGAGCTATCGCTGGTCCGCGAGATCGAGTCCGTGGCCGCGGCACGCGAGAAAGCGGGTAAGGCGACCTCCCTCGAAACGGAGCGCGCCCGCGCCGAAACCGCGAAGGCCCTGATCGAGGCGGAGACCCGCCTGGCCGAACAGCGTGACGCCGTTCGCGACCTGGCCCTCTGCTGGGGCGATGCCGAGCCGACCTTCGAGGCCCTGTCCGACCCGTTCGACGCGCCGCCCGCGGAGTTGCCTCCGCTGGATGCGCTGCTTTTGCGGGCGGCTTCGAACCCTGACCTGCTCGCCGCCGAAGCGCGGCTCCGCGCCACACAGGCGGGAGTCGCGGTCGAGCGCGCGGCGCGTGTTCCCAATCTGGAGGTTTCCGCCGGAGCGCGGCGCTTCGAGGGGTCCGACGACTTCGGCTTTGTCGCCGGCGTCTCCGTCGAACTCCCGCTATACACGCGCACGATGGACGGTGTCCGCGCCGCCGAAGCCGATGCCGAAGCCGTCAGGCTGGAGGCCACCTCGGCCCGTCTGAAAGCCGAGGCCCGCATCCGGAAGCTCTACGCGCGCCTCACTGCGCAAGAGGCTAAAATCCTGCGGCTGAAAGATACCGCGCTGCCTCTCACTGAGCGTGCCCTTGCCCTCGTGCGCCAAGCGCATCAGCAGGGCAAAGCCGGTTACCTCGATGTGCTCGAAGCCCGCCGTTCGCTGGTGGAAGCCCGCCTCCGCTTCATCGAAACCGTGACCGAGTACGATAGCCAGCGCATCGACCTCGACCGCCTCACGAATAATTTTTCTTCACCGCTTTAACCTCATTCAAGGAGCACTCCCATGAAACAAATCATGAGCACTTTCGCTGCTTTGTCGGCGTTTTTCGCAATCCCCCTGTTCGCTGAAGACAAACACGACCACACCGAAAACAAACAACGCACTGAGGAAGAGCTCTTCATTGCCAAGTGCGAACACGCGATCCTTCAATACACCTGCGACGAGTGCCGCTACGAGCTCGGCCTCGTCAAGCTGGACGCATCGCTCGTCAGTGCGCCGGGCGGCCCCGGTCTGATCAAGGTCATCACCGTCGCGAAGCAAAGAGCCCAGTCGTTGCTGCCGCTCAACGGCGAGATCGCGCTGAACGAGATGGCCCTCTGGCATGTTTCGCCGCGCGTCCCTGGCACCGTGCGCACCATCACGTGCGCCCTGGGCAAGCCGGTCAACAAAGGCGACGTACTATTCGAAATCGAAAGTCCGGAACTCGGGCTCGCGGTCGGAACGTACCGCAAGAACAAGGCGCTCGCGGCGCTCGCGCTGAAGAACCTTGAGCGCGAGAAGTCGCTCGCTGCTCAGAAGCTCAGCCCCGAGGCCGACGTGGTGGACGCGCAGATGAAGTACGACGAGTACCGCGTGGAACTTGAGTCGGCATGGAACGCACTCGCTGTCATGGGACTCGACGCAAAGGCCATCGCCGCCTTGACGGCGGACAGTCAGGCAGGCAAGCCCAGCGTATTGCCGGTGCAGGCGCCGCAGGGAGGCACCGTGATCAAGAAGCACCTCGACTTGGGCGAAACCATCGACCGGGGCAAGGATGTCCTGACCATCGCCGACCTCTCCTCCGTCTGGGTCTGGCTGGAGGTCTACGAAAGCGACCTCCCTGTCCTGACAGCCGAGGCGAAAAAAGGTGCGCTGCGCGTACAGATCAAGGTTTCTTCGCTTCCGGAGCGGACGTTCGAGGGCATGATCGACCTGATCGGGGCGACCATGGACGAGGATACCCGCACCGTCAAAATCCGTGTCGTTCTCGTGAACGCCGAGGGCCTTTTGCGCCCCGGCATGTTCTGCGCGGCCAACGTCGTGTTCGAGACGTCGGAGAAGGTGCTCGCCGTGCCCAAAATCGCCCTGCTGTCCGACGAAGGCAAACATTTCGTGTTCCGCATGGTGCGTGACGGTTTTGCCCTGCGCACGGATGTTGAGACCGGACGGGAGTTTGCCGACAGCGTCGAGATTACATGCGGGCTGAAGGAAGGCGCGCAGATCGCCACGGAAGGCGCGTTCGTCCTCAAGTCCGATGTCCTGCGGGCCAAAATGGGAGCGGGCTGCGCAGATTAAGAGGCGCGTACGAATTAAGGATTAAGGGTCACTCTTATGTTGAATAATTTCATCACGTTCATTCTGGCGCAGCGGCTCATGGTCACCATGGTTGCCGCCGCGGTATCGGTGGCAGGTGTGATCGCTTGGCAGACGCTGCCCATCGACGCCTTCCCGGATGTCACCAATGTGCAGGTCATGGTCCTGTCCGAAGCGCCGGGGCTCGCCTCGGTCGATGTCGAACAGCGGGTCACGTTCCCCATTGAAAAATCGCTGCAGGGGTTGCCCAAAGTCCGACAGGTGCGCTCCATGTCCAAAGCCGGGTTCTCACAGGTCATCGTCGTTTTCGAGGACGACGTCGACACCTATTTCGCGCGTCAGCTGGTCTTCGAGCGGCTTCAGGCCGCGAAGGAACAACTGCCCGCCGGGGTCGAACCTGAAATGGGGCCGATCAGCACCGGGCTCGGAGAGATCTACCAGTACACGCTGGAGAGCGACACCCGTTCACCGATGGAGCTGCGTACCCTCCAGGACTGGTTGGTCTCGCCGCAACTGCGCTCGATCCCCGGAGTGAACGAGGTCAACAGCTTCGGAGGCTTCGTTAAACAGTACCACGTGTTGGTTGATCCCGCACGTCTGCTGAAGTACAAACTCGCGTTGCCGGACGTGATTACGGGCATCGAGAGAAACAACGCCAACTCGGGCGGCAGCTTTCTCACGCGGGGCTGGGAACAGTCTTATGTCCGTGGCGTCGGCTTGTTTCAGGATATTTCCGATATCGAGAATGTCGTGCTCCACGCGAAGGATGGCACACCTGTCTATCTGAAAAACGTGGCGGATGTGCAGGTTGGCCCCCAAACGCGGCAGGGTGCTGTCTCCAAGGATGGCAAGGGGGAGACCGTCGCGGGCATGGTGATCATGCTGCGCGATGCGAACTCCAAGGTTGTCGTGGACAGCGTCAAGAAGGCCATTCCTGTCATCCAGGCCAGCCTGCCAAAGGACGTCACTCTCAAACCCTTCTACGACCGAACCGCACTGATTCAGGCTTGCATCAAGACCGTCAGCGACGCCCTGATGCAAGGCGGTATTTTCGTGGTGCTCGTGCTGTTCATGTTCCTGGGCAACGCCCGCGGCGCGATTATCGTGGCTTTGGCCCTGCCTTTCACGGCCTTCATCACCTTCATCCTGATGGGCTGGCAGGGCGTGACCGCCAACCTCATGAGCTTGGGCGGCCTCGCGCTCGCCCTCGGCATGGTGGTTGACGCGTCCATCGTGGTGACGGAGAACATCTCCCGGATGCTGTCCGAGCGGGCGGCCTCCAAAGCCCTGAAGAGCACCATCGTCTTTGAGGCCATCACGGAAGTCGCGCGGCCCATTGTGTTTTCGATACTGATCATCATCGTGGTTCTTCTGCCCCTCTTCACGCTGGAGCAGATGGAGGGAAAGATGTTCAAGCCGCTGGCGACGACGATGTGCTTTGCCATGGCCGGCTCGCTGGTGACTGCGCTCACCCTCGTTCCTGTTCTGTGCTCGTTCTTCCTGAAAGGCCATAAGACGACGCGTGACAACTTCAGCATCCGCATGTTGAAACTCGCCTACCTTCCGGTGCTTTCGCTGGTGCTGCGTTTCAGGTGGATCACGGTGGCGGTCGCTGGCGGGCTCTTTGTGGCGACGATGTTCTTGGTGCCGCGCTTGGGCACGGAGTTTCTGCCGCAGCTCGACGAGGGCTCCCTTGCAATTAATGTCGTGCGCCTGCCCTCCGCTTCTCTGGAGGGTTCCGTGGCCGTCGGCACGCTCATGGAGCAGCGCCTGCTCAAATTCCCGGAGGTCGAGACCGTGGTGACGAAGACCGGACGTGCGGAGATTTCGGAAGATCCCATGGGCCCAGAGCAGAACGACTTAGTCATCATGCTGCACCCCGAGAAGGAGTGGAAGACGGGCCGCTCAAAGGAGGAGCTGGTCGATGCCATCAAGGTTGACCTCGCGGTAATCCCCGGCGTGCGGCTGTCATTCTCGCAGCCGATCGCGTTGCGCGTGAACGAGTTGATCTCCGGCGTCAAGAGCGACCTCGCCGTGAAGGTGTACGGCCCCGACCTGGATGTGCTCAAGCCGCAGGCGGACAAGATCGCCTCGCTCATGGGTGGCATCCGCGGTGCCGAGGACGTCAAGGTCGAGCAGATCTCCGGCGCGGCGCAGATCGAGATCGTCGTGGATCGCAAAGCCATCGCACGCTATAAGATCGATCTCGCAGACATCAACGACCTGATTGAAACCGCGGTCGGCGGCAAGGTCGCGACCACGATGATCGAAGGCCAGATGCGTTTCGCCGTACTCGTCCGCTTCCCGGAGAGCGCCCGCAACAGCCTCACGGCGCTGGGCCGGCTGTTGGTGCTGGCACCCGACGGCACGCGGGTTCCGCTGTCCAGCCTCGCCAAGATCCGGGAGACGGAAAGCCCCGCGCAGGTGAGCCGCGAGAAAGGCATGCGCCGTGTGGTCGTCGAGTGCAACATCCGAGGACGCGACATGGGAAGCTTTGTGGCGGAGACGCAGAGTAGCCTACAGGCGTTAACGCAGGCGTTGCCGACCGGGTACTTCATCGAATACGGCGGCCAGTTCGAAAACCAGCAGCGCGCCATGCGCCGGCTGGGGGTGGTCGTGCCTGTTTCGATCCTGCTCATCTTCCTGATGCTCTTCTCGGCCCTCGGCTCTGTCAGGAGCGCCTTCCTCGTGATCGTCAACCTGCCGTTCGCGCTCGTTGGCGGCATCTTCACAATGATCGCGCTCAAGATTACCCTCAGCGTCTCAACGGCCATCGGATTCATCGTGCTGTTCGGCACGGCCGTTGAAAACGGGGTGATGCTCGTGACCTTCTTCAACCAGCTCCGACAGGAAGGCCTGAGCACCACCGACGCCGTGCGCAAAGGGTGCGAGCTACGGCTGAGGCCGCTCATGATGACGACGCTGACGACCCTGCTGGGACTCGTGCCGATGATCTACGCCACAGGCAGCGGGTCTGAAATCCAGCGCCCGCTGGCCGCCGTGATCCTAGGTGGTCTGGCCTCTTCGCTGGCCCTGACATTACTCGTCCTGCCGGCTATCTACCATATCTCCGAATCGCGCCGCGAACGGGCCGCCGCCAAAGCCGTGAGCCGTAAGCTGTGAGCCGTAAGCCGTAAGCCGTAAGCCGTGAATTAAGGGACGGGGGAGTTGAAAGCCCGGCGTGTTTAGCCGCGACAGGTAGCAAGGGACGTTTCACCGAAACGTCCGCTGGTCCAAGCAGCTACCGCTCCCCACGGGCGAGACGCCCGTGCCACGGGGAGACTGCGGCCTCCGAGGGAGACTCTTGCAAAACACTCTGCCCGCTCAAACGGCTCACGGAGAAGGCTACGCCGGGGACAGAACACCGAACGCCGAACGTCGAATGTCGAATGTCGAACACTTAACGTCGAAGTTCCCTTCGGCGTTGGACGCTCTGAGTTCAGCGTTCGACGTTTCAGGTCGCTTAAACCTGTCTGCGCTGCATCTAGTCAGACCGAAACCGGCTTACTTTCCGGGTTCGGGCGGCACGGGCAGCGGTGCGCTTTGTGGCCCGCCGCGGCCGCCGCGGCCTCTGGGCATCGTGGTGTTGTCGATGATGGCTTGCACTTGAGCGGCAAACTCCGTGGCTTGCGGACCCTGATAGCCGACGGCGCGCCCTGTCTCCTCTAACAGGTAGCTGCGCTCTGCCGCGTACAGGTCGCCCAGCGAGGCCATCGCCTCGCCCATCTGCTGGTGCATCTCGGGTGTATGCTCAACGCCGGGTTGATTCATCTGGGCCATCAGCTCATTGACAAAAGCGACGGTCTCCACCAGCTTCGTGTGGTTCTCTTTTTGTACGTCGTCCATGTTCTTGGTGTCAACGGTAGAGATAAATTCGGCCCGGTCTTTTGCCCTCTGTTCCATGCTCTGACGGAACTCGTCGCGCCGTTTCATCGCCTCGGCGTATTGTACCGGGTCATCTTTTTTCATCTGCTCCAGGCGGTCAGTGAAGGACTGCCGACCCGGACGCTCATCGCGCACCACCGGAGGTGCGGGTTCCTGGACGCGTTCTGCAGTGCGCTCCGCAAGGGCCTGTTCCAATTCCGCGACTCGCCTCCGCAACGCCTCGGACGCACGTTCCGCTGCGTCATCCTTCACCACGACCGTCCGCGTGGTCACGGGGCTCTGGACAACGGGGTGCAATCCTGTGTCCGTCGGGTCCGGTTCCTCTGCGGGCACACTCGTCAGCACAAGCCGAACATGCTCAATGCCCGCCCCGGCCAAAAGGCAAACCAAGAAACCGATCGACATCAGGCCTATTTTCCTGTCGTGCATGTGACACTCCCTCTTGCTCATTTCATTGCTTTAATTTCCCTCTGAAGCGTCTCGGGAATCGAAGCTTGGGCCTCTTCAAGGCTCTTCAGACGTTGATACACGCCTTGTATGTCACCCAGCTTGACCTGGGCTCGCAGCAGGGTGAGCTGATAGGTCGGCTGCTCAGGCTGGGCCATGACCGCTTTTGCCGCAGCCTGCGCAGACTCGTCAACTTTCCCGGCATCAAACAGCACGCAGGCCAAGGTGTCGAGTGCCGGCAGCAACCCAGGATTTAGGGCCAAAGCTTGCCGGGTAAAGTGCTCGGCTTCCGTCAGTTTCTTCTGAAGGCGCAGAGTCTCGCCAAGATCGTTGCAGGCCACAGCCGTGGGTTTTTTCTCGATGCTCCTGCGTAGAAAATCTTCGGCTTCCCTCAGCTTGCCGCGCTTCAGCAATAAAGCCCCCATAAGATAGTTGGCGAGCGCATGATCCGGATCAATCTTGAGCAGATTACGAGCGTGCACCTCCATGAATTCCTTGTCCCCAAGCGCCATGTCCAATTCAAGAACCATGCCCCAGATATCAGGCAAAGCGGCATTGAGGGACAGGGCTCTCAGCAGGGATAGCCGCGCCTCCTTGAAATGGCTAGGCCCTTTATTGCGCAACAGTAGACCCCGGACGGAGTGGATCAAAAAATGGTCCGGGGTCTTTATCGCCTTCTGCATTTCCGGCAGAACCGTATGCTCAACCATCTCCGCATCACCCTGCTTCAGCAAGATGTCGGCTTCCAGAGTCCAGTACCTCAAATCCGCCGGATACTTCACGGTTGCCTCCTTCAACAGCTTGAGCGCCTGATCCGTGTCGCCCTTCAGGATATCCAGCGTGATGGTATGATACAGCAACACGTCACTCCCGATGCCCGCTTCCAAGGCTTTTTGCAGCCATTTTTCAGCCCCTTGCGTGTTTCGTCTGGTGAGCATCAGCGTGCAGATGCCAAACAGGGCGTCTTTGTTAGAGGCCTCCTTTTCCAGCGCGGCCAGGAAACAAGACTCCGCTTTTGCTGAATCTCCCGCGTGCGCATAAACCATGGCGTTTTCCACCAGAGCGGATACGCCGGCCTGTTCTGACAGGGCGAGCGCTTTCCGGACCTTGTCGGTTGAAACGGCGCGGGCACCGGCAGCGGACCACACGACGGCTTGCTGCTGATAAAAAGCCGGCTGCCGGATCGTGCCATAATTCTGGAGGATCCACGTGATTTCCTCATCCCGGTAATCGCGAGTGGACATGGCTTCTTTGATTTTCTTTCTCAGCTTGCCTAGCTCCTCAGGGTGTATTTTTTGAGCGGCCGCCACCGCAAATCCATTGACTACGGCGCTGATGTTCAGCGGATCGATCTGGCTTGCGCGCGCATAGGCTTGATAGGCGGCTTCAAACTCATTCATTTCCTCCAGCGCGACACCCAGCTCATTCATCGAAAATCCGGCTTTCATTCTAAGCGCCTGACGGAGCGCGGCGAGGTATCCGGTCTCCGTGTCCTGTCCGGCGAGCAAGGGCACGAGCCCCTCGGTAAACGCCCGATTTTCTTCAGCAACGCTTGCCCAATCTAGCCGCTGGTCAGGGAGGGCCCCGCCGAAAGCAAACCCTTCCGGGATGGCGCGGTAGCCGCATGCGGTCCAGATGTCAGGCATGGCAAACACCATCGCGTGGCTGCCCGCTTTCGTATCCGCGGTAAACCACTCCGTCACAAAACGAACCGTCCCGATTGAAAGCGCATTTTGGAGCCGCTGGCGGTTCAGCCCTTCGAAAACAGGGCTGGACGTGATGATGTCGCTCAATCTCTCCCGCTCCCCCTGGACATCCTGCGGTCGAAGGCTGACCATGACCAGCGACTGACCACGCATGAGGGCTTGGATTCTGAGATGGTTTTCGAGATACCCGTTGGAGACCAGCCAGGTGCGCCCTTTCATCGCGGCCAGCATTTCGCGCGCGATGATGTCGGCGAACGCGCCCCGGCGGGCATCCACATCATGAAAGCTGCGCCAGGGCATGATGGCCGCCAGCAAGAGGAAGAACAGCAAAAGACTTCCCGCACACCCTCGCAAGACTCCGGTCCACCACAAGGGATACTCCGGCATAGCCTCTTCTTCAGGCTCTTGCTGCCGGTCATCAGGTCCGACAAAAATCAGGCAGGCCGCGATAACGCTAGCCGCTGCCGCCGCAATGACCGCCGCGCCGAAGACCGGCAGGTGATTAATAGTTTGAAAAACAAAGAAGGGTGAAAAGGATAGGTTCAAGAGTCCCGGCACAACAGCAAGCGTCAGCAAGAGCAGCGCCGTCAGCGTGCTGACCCGCCTCTCTTTGAATAACAGTTGCCGTCCAAACAGAAGGAGCAGCGCGGGAACCCCTATTTGCAGGAGGAGCAACAACCAACCGGTGTGCGGAAAAAAAGACTGCAGTTCGTGATAATGGTGGGCTGGCATCCCGCGTGCAAACGCAACCAGGGCCGGCCACAGTGCGTCCACAGAGGGGTCGCTCATGTTCATCCAAAAGGCCCTGAGCGAAAGCGCAAGCCCCATTGTTCCGGCCGCCATGAGCACGCAGATGACCACGATCCGCTGCCGGGAAAACAGAAAGACTCTGAAGAGGAAATACGCATAACACGGCACCAGCAAAAGAAAGGCTGCGGAATCGAATAGCCCGAGAACAAAAACAAGGGACGACAACGCAAGCCGGGGCATGACTCCGGGAGCGTTGGCAACCGGAAACAGGCTCAGGGCGATAAGCGCCAGCAGCAAATCAAAAGGCCCATTGTCCAGCCGGGTTGCGGCGGACCACGACGAGGCCATAAACGTGAAGAAAAACGCGGCAGCCAAGCCGCCTGCGACAGCCGTCACCCGGACGCGGCGATTGTATTGGTCCTCTTCCGGCTGGATCGCGGGCGGCTCATCCTCGTCGTCCATCAGGTCAGCTCGTGCGCCTCCGCCCGAATCCTCGCAGGCTGAGAACAGAATCATCCGTCCCACCAGATGGTAGAGCAGCATGGCGCAGAGCGTGCCGCAGAAAGCGGGAAACAGATTCAACCGGACGGGCAGCGAAAAAACATCCCAGGAGACGATGTGGCGCATGACCAGCGCGAAAAGCGGGTGAGCCGCATCAGAAGGAGGGATAAGCCCAGCCGCCGCCGCCGTCAGCGCTGCCGAATAACCGGGATAAACACCGTGCGACAGCGACGCGAGATACGTGATCAACGCGACGCCCCCGGGGATGGGCAAAAAGAACGTAAGCCGCTTCGACAACCGCAGGACCGAGGGATGAATAATCATGACAACACGCCCGTGTAACTTCAAGGATACAAAAAAGGCTGCCGCTCATCGCAGCAAGCTAATAAAAACAATATTTTCAACACCATTTTTTTAATCAACTATTAATAAAAATGTGCCAAAAACCATTATGATGTTAACTGGAAGGACCCGGTTCCGTCAAGCAGAAATAGATGCTTTTTGAAATACCCAGGAGGGCTCACGTATGCCTTTCTTATCCTGTGACACCCGCTCACAGGCCTGAATGTAAAAATGTAAAAATAGTTAAAAAACCGGTTGCCCATCTTCCGGCTGTTTGCTAAATTTAAAAATGCTGTCAAAAAAAGCTTTTTTAATTACGCATGTTTGTGCGTCATTTTTAAGTTTTTTGGGTGCCAAAACCTCGTTGGAAGTAGAGAGCTGAACATGAATACACGAATGAAATTCACGATGACGATGATTCTGGGAGTGGGGCTGACGGCTCTACAGACATCGGCGGCACAGGTTTGGGACATAGCCAATAATTCTGTCACCGACTCGCGTACGTTTGATTTTGACCAGCCGAGAACACTCACGATCAACGATATCCTAAAGTTCAACTCCGCTGACGCTGTCGCTGCGGGAGAGGCCGCGGGAACTTACGTGCTGACGAGTGTTGTTATTTCAGTCGCGGGAACGGGCATGACTGGAACGTTCCAGTTTCATAACACGTATGAGACCGCAGGCACAGTCAATAGTGCCAATTATTATGGATCTCAGGGTTTGACTTTTACGGCGCAGGGATCGAGCGCCCTGCAAGCAATGACCCATGATTTCAACTCTGGCGCACCGTATCTAATGGCGGCAGGCGAAACGAAGAGTGACACGTTCACACCCACGTTGGCCGCTCCGGCCACTACCACGCTTATGACCGGCTTGGATGTTTTTACCGGAAGCGGCTATATTGAAAGCAGCGCCAGATTGGCTGCCGGCATGGATGCAAGTGCTGATGCGGGCATTTCCCTCTTGTCTTTGGCCAGTGGTACTGCGAACATCTCCATCACTTATAACTATGTTCCCGAGCCCACGTGCGCGGCCCTGCTCGGTCTGGGATGTGCGGCCTTGGCCTTGTGTCGTCGCCGTTCCGTCAAGGCGTAACGGTTTTCACCGTTCCGTTTCATATGAAAGCCGCACCCGTTCAGGGCGCGGCTTTTTGTTTTGGGTAACAAGCGTTTGAATCCCTTTACCCGCAGGCGGTCATTGCTTCACATCCGTAACTCGGTCAGGCAGAAAGCGGGCTTCATCGCCGCCAACAACAGTTTGGCAATGTCCTCTGCATCGTTCCACATCTTCAGCCCGGAGCCGATGGTCACAGGGGTGCCGCTTTCGGTGACCAGCACAACCCGATAATAGGCCGTGTTGCCGGATTGTCCCGGGCAATGATAAAATTGCCCGCTCGCATTTGTTCCCTGTCATGACAGACGGCAATGTGTTATTCTCATCGCACAATTTGTTCAGAACGTGGGTGTGTGTCGTTTACGAATGCAGAAAAGGAAGAGTCCATGATCAAGACAACGCTTTCCCGTCGCGGGTTTCTCACAGGTGCAGGCGCCTTGGTTGCCATGCCAGCCCTGATCGGTTCCGGCTGCGTCAGCTCAAAATATGCGAAACGCCCGTTGCCCTCAGCACGCGTCACCGTCGGCTTCATCGGTTACGGAACCATGGGCTACGACAACATGGGTAATTTTCTGAATAACGACCATGTACAGGTGGTTGGCGTCTGCGATCCCAATCGCGAAGCCCCGCTTTATGGATACAATGCCGAACGCCTCGGCGGCCGTGAGCCTGGCCAGCGCCGCGTCAACGAGTTCTACGCGCAGCAGTCGGGCCGCCCGGCCTACACCGGCTGCAAGACCTTTTCCGATTTCCGCGAGCTGCTGGACATGCCCGGCCTCGATGCCGTCGTCATCGCCACGCCCGATCACTGGCACGCCATCCAGGCTATCTGGGCCGCGCGCAAGGGCAAGCACATCTATTGTCAGAAGCCCATGTCCCTCGCCATCGGGCAGGGCCAGGCCATGGTCCGGGAAGTCGCGAAGGCCGGCGTCACGTTCCAGGTCGGCTCCCAGCAGCGTTCCGACACCTATTTCCGCATGGCCTGCGAATTCATCCGCAACGGCCGCCTCGGCAAACTGCAGCGGATCGAGATCGGCATGCCGGGCGGCTACACCCCCTGGGGCAAGAAGCCGGAAGACCTGTCGGAGATCCCGCTCGCGCAGCCGCCCGAGTATTTCGGCGAGGCCGGCTTCGACCTCTGGCTCGGCCCGGCTCGCAAGCGACCCTTCACCCCGGCGATCCACCGGCCCCTGTCCTGGCGCTGGAACCTTGATTACTCCGGCGGGCAAATCACCGACTGGGGCGCACATCATTTCGACATCATGCAGTGGGCGCTTGGCATGGACGGTTCAGGCCCCGTCGCGATCGAGAACCTGCAAAGCG
>JBBRJN010000035.1:0-11972 GCA_038219365.1 Kiritimatiellia bacterium
CTGACCCGGTTGGAACTGATACGACTTGTTCGCGACAACATCCGGCATAACACACCTCCCACATAAGGCATGCCGCTACAAAAGAGGGAGACACAAACCGCGCAAAACCCAATAGCCACACCTGTTTTACGCAGCCCTGAATTCCACTGTGCGCCGAAATGCGCGCCTTATGAGGAATGCGCAAGCCCGAAGGCCCGTTGGTGTACCGACTTCAGTCGGCTGTGACATGCGCAAGACCGAAGGCCCGGTTGGCGTACCGACTTCAGTCGGCAGCCGGGCTATGCAAAAGCCTTGTATAGGGTGTGCTGAAAAAGGCCACCAAACCACCTGCGGGCGGGCAGGGGCGGCGACAAGAATCTCACCGTTGACGGACGGCTGGCCGAGGAGTTAAAAAAACATGCCACGCGGAACCGTCCGCTCCGGTCGGCATCTCCAAGAAAAGAAAAAGGTGGCCCATCGGCCGCCTTTCTTGCTTCAACGTCCACGTTCACGGGCGGCGGTACGCCGTACCGTGGAAGGTGCTGTTCGACATCAGTATCCCCATTCTTTCAGTATTGGTTTCACGTCATCCAACCGGAGGTCTCGGCGCCCAGCGAGGCGTGAATCCTCTCCCCAATAGTCAACGTCCAGCTCATTGGTGGGCGATCCCGAGACAGGTTCCAAGTCGAAGGTGAGGACGATTTGCTCATGGAACTTTCCATCAACCGACGTGTACTGTTTTGGTCCCTCAAACGACTCCTGTTCGCCAATCCAGCGATACCCTTGCGTCGTCTTGCGGAATGCGATCGTTCGCGATGTCTTCGTGTAAATGTGCAACATCGCGTCGTAACCTGCACGTGGGCGAGACTCCAGTCGAATGTTGCCAGCGTTGGGGAGAGGCGAAAACCCGTAGGCCAAACGGTTGAATGATCGTGCTGCCTCCCACATGGGCCGAATCCGAGAGTCGCTGACCTTGACCTTTTCGGGAACAAAGCCGCAACCGGCAAGAGCGAGACTGAGTATTATTGCTAAATTCTTCATCTGGTCGAACATGATATGGGCGTCCAATCGCAAAACTCGGGTCAAACGCAGTTTTGAGGCCCTAACTCATGTTTGCAGAAAAGTTTGAACGCCCGCCTCAAAGAAGTCAAGTTTGTTCGCATGTTTATATGGGGCAAGGCTTTACCACCGACGCTCGCCGCCTGCACGGTTTCCCGTGCGGCCTTCTTTATTGCTACGTAACGTCAAAGAGGATCCCTGTTCGTAGTGGCGTCGTGAGACGCTTCCGAAGGCCCGTTGGTGTACCGACTTCAGTCGGCAGCCGGGGCTATGCAAAACATCGTATAGTATCCACTTAAGTTATGCCCCTTAGTGCGCCAACACAGTGTATTTTGTGGAACTTTTTAGCCCATGAATTTTCGCGATTGGCCTATTTGTATAATGTCGAATTACGACACCTAGAGCCCCCCAAAAAAAGTGAACAGGTTAGCCTTTTCTAGGAAAAGAAACCAATATGATCTTCCGCAATGGCCAGTTTACGCAATACAAAAAGTACGCAGGCGAAGCGACTCTGCGCACATCACCCGCGTCGCTTCGCCGACTGTTGCTCGTTGAGCGTCTCTGCCTCGGTCCGTTCAGAATTTCTTACTTGCGAACCGTCGCAAGGTCGAAACGGTCAAGGTTCATAACCTTATTCCAAGCTGCTACAAAGTCGTGGAGGAATTTCTCATTGCCGTCATCACTTCCATAGACTTCCGCCAAGGCACGGAGCTGGGCATTCGAACCAAAGACGAGGTCTACACGGGTTGCCGTCCACTTCACTTTCCCTGTTACGCGGTCACTGCCCTCGAACATATCCTTATCTTTCGAGGTGGCCTTCCATACTGTCCCCATGTCTAGCAGGTTAACGAAGAAGTCGTTTGACAGCGTCCCGGGTCGCTTGGTGAACACGCCGTGCTTGGATGCGCCTGCATTGGTGTCCAGCATCCGAAGGCCGCCGATCAGCACCGTCATCTCGGGTGCGGTCAATGTCAGCAACTGTGCCTTGTCGACCAGCAACTCCTCTGCCCGGACAGCGTGATTCTCCTTCTGGAAGTTACGGAAGCCATCGGCAACCGGTTCAAGGACAGCGAAGGATGCCGCGTCAGTCTGCTCCTGTGACGCATCTGTGCGTCCCGGCGTGAAGGGAACTGCCACCGCGAGACCGGACTGCTTCGTAGCTAGCTCGACACCAGCGCAACCGCCTAGAACAATCAGGTCAGCAAGTGAAACCTTCTTCCCGCCAGACTGCTGGCTGTTGAATTCTTTCTGCACCTTTTCAAGCGTTTGCAGAACCTTTGAGAGTTTTGCTGGCTGGTTCACGTCCCAGTCCTTCTGCGGAGCTAAGCGTATGCGCGCCCCATTCGCTCCGCCGCGCTTGTCAGAACCACGGAATGTGGCGGCTGATGCCCAGGCCGTGGAAACCAGTTCCTGGATCGAGAGGCCGGATGCCAAAACTTTAGCCTTGAGGGCTTCGATGTCCGTTGCGTTGATCAACGCATGATCAACTGCGGGGACAGGGTCTTGCCAGATCAAAATCTCTTTAGGAACCTCTGGGCCGAGATAACGCGTGCGCGGTCCCATGTCGCGGTGGGTCAGCTTGAACCACGCATGGGCGAAGGCCTCCGCGAAGGCATCCGGCTTCTCAAAGAAGCGCCTAGAGATCTTCTCGTACACGGGATCGAACCTCAAGGCTAGGTCAGTGGTCAGCATGGTTGGCGCGTGGCGTTTTGAAGCGTCGTGGGCATCCGGCACCGTGTTTGATCCCGCCCCCCCCTTGGGTATCCACTGGTACGCACCGGCCGGGCTCTTCGTCAGCTCCCACTCGTACCCGAACAGATTCCAGAAGAAGTTATTGCTCCATTTTGTCGGCGTGGTGGTCCAGATGACCTCCAGTCCGCTGGAAATCGTGTCGGGTCCTTTGCCGCTGCGGAAACTGTTCAGCCAGCCGAGGCCCTGTTGCTCGATCGGAGCCGCTTCAGGCTCAGGCCCCACGTTTGTCGCAGGTCCTGCGCCGTGACATTTACCGAACGTGTGGCCGCCAGCGATCAGCGCAACCGTCTCCTCGTCGTTCATCGCCATGCGCGCGAAAACCTCGCGTATGTCTTTGGCTGCTGCGAGCGGATCAGGTTTGCCGTTAGGGCCTTCGGGGTTCACGTAAATCAGGCCCATCTGTACAGCGGCGAGGGGGTTCTCAAGGTCGCGTTTCCCCGAGTAGCGCTTGTCGTCTAGCCACTTGCTCTCAGAGCCCCAGTAGATGTCATTCTGTGATTCCCAGACGTCTTCACGACCTCCCGCAAAACCAAGCGTCTTGAAGCCCATGGATTCGAGTGAGACGTTGCCTGCAAGAATCATGAGATCGGCCCAAGAAAGGCTCTTGCCATACTTCTGCTTAATCGGCCAGAGCAGACGGCGGGCCTTGTCGAGGCTCACGTTGTCCGGCCAGCTATTGAGCGGCGCAAAACGTTGAGTTCCGTATCCCGCTCCTCCGCGCCCGTCACTGATACGGTATGTGCCAGCGCTGTGCCAGGCCATGCGGATGAAGAAGGGCCCGTAGTTTCCAAAGTCCGCCGGCCACCAGGCCTGCGAATCGGTCATGAGCTTTGTAAGATCCTTCTTGACTGCGTTCAAGTCGAGCTTGTTGAATGCTTCCGCGTAGTTGAAATCCTTGCCCATCGGATTTCCCTTTGCGGAGTTCTGATGAAGCATATCGAGGTTTATCTGGTTCGGCCACCAGTCCTGGTTCGCCGTCTTTTTACCGGCGACGGGCATGCGAGTCATACCGGTGACGGGGCACTTGCCCTCACCATTTTTGATATCGCCTCCTGGATGTTTATCGGCGGCTGGATTCTTGAAAGCGGTGCACCCTAGCTGTGAATTCAAGCACAGCGTTATGCCGAGTAGTGTCAGAAACTTGACCCCCGACTGTTTCAACCACCGGTCTTGATTTGAAAGACCTCTGCCACATGCGTTTCTGAGGGTCTCATGTGTTATGCCTTTTTTACGTTTTTCACTCATCTCTGCGCTCCTTTCGTTTCCTATGAGGGTGCGTCACAGCCCATAGAGAATTTACTCATTAAACTAAGACAAATTACTTCTTAATTCACTAGCATCCCATAGGGTTGGCCGGAAACATTCCAGTTCCAATGATTGGCAATTATTATGCTGGGGGGGGTGAATAGAGTCAACCCGAAAATCCGACGCCGCCCTTATTCGCGCCGCCCTTCACGCCCGCAAGCGGACTCCTGTGGCACACGCCGACTTCACTCGGCGGTATCGGGGTCGTAATTCGACATTGCATCGCCCGAATCAGCCCTTCCCCAAACACACCTTTAGCCACCGTTAACCGCTTTATCGTGTCGGCATCTTAGCAGGTTCAGCCTGTTTGATCAAACCGAACAGTTCCGCAGTCCTCCGCTTTTCCGACCTCCGTCGTCTCCCTACATACACCCGCAGGCAGTACCGCCCCGCTTTTTTGCGGCCCTCTACAAACAACCGGTTACGCGCTCCCGCGCGGGGACCGCCGCAAGTATTGCGCGGCGGAAAAGATCTATAGTTTTAAAACGAGGCAAGTATACTATAATCTCGAAAATTTTTGGGTACAAAAAGGGTACAGTCATTCAAAATATAGCAAAAAATAAGTGATTTTTAATTATATAGTCGGAATCAGAATCCGTAGAGACCCATCAGGTCATTGCGGCATCCGACCGTGTCGGTCAACTCCGCGAGATTATCCGGCGTGACGCGCGCAAGGATCGCTTCGATCTCGGCTTGCACATCCTCACGCAGTTCCCAATCATCGAGGCGGATACGTCCGGCACCATCCACAGGCACCTCGCCACCGGCATACAATCGGTCACGGAACAGGCGGTCCATTTGTTCGAGGCAACCCTCATGAAGCCCCTTGGCCTTCATGACCTTGTACATGGCGCACACATAGACCGACATCACAGGGATGACCGAGCTGGCACGCGTGATGAGCGCCTTGTTGACGGACACGTACGCCTTGCCATGCAAGGGCTCCAACAGGCGCGTAATCTCATCGGCCGTTGCCTCCAGATGCTCCTTGGCCTTACCCAACGTGCCTGAACGGTAAACGGCATAGGTCGAGGCGGGACCGATATAGGAGAGTGCCACCATCCGCGCACCTTCAGTCAGCAACCCGGCCTCTTTCAGCGCACGCGCCCAGAGCAGCCAATCCTCGCCGCCCATCACCTTGACCGTGCCCTCGATCTCATCGGGCGTCGCCGGTTCGAGCGTCACCTCCGAAAGCGCGCCCGAGGCGAGGTCCAGAGTCTGCCCGGTTAACACCTGTCCGATCGGCTTAATCGCCGAGCGGTACGTGACCCCCGTCGCGGGATCCACACGCTGGGGCGCGGCCAAGCTGTAAATTACCAGATCGAAAGGCGGCATGCCCCGCTCGTGCGCGCGCTTGATGACCGTCTGGCGCGTCTCATCGAGGAAGGCGTCCCCCACGAGCGTCTCCGCGAACAGCTCCGACTCGGCGGCGGCCGCATCAAACGCAAGGTTGTTGTACCACCCCGGCGTCCCGCGGCGTTTCACCGTCGGGGGACGCTCGAAGGATACGCCAAACGTCTTCGCGCCAGCCCCGAAAGCGGCGACCACGCGGGCCGCCAGCCCATATCCGCCAGAACAGCCAAGCACAAGGACGGACTTGGGACCGGACGGAAGAACGGTTTTCGCCTTCTCGTCGCGGATCCACCTGCGCACGCCTGTCATACACCCTTTCGGGTTGACCGACAGACACACCCCTCCTATCATGCGTGGCGGTTTCATCATTATTTGCCTGGGCCCAAAACGCACATGAAATCGGCCTCAGCGGCCAGCTCATCGCCGACAAACGCTTTGCCGTGTTGCTTGACCATACGCGAGCCGATCTTTGTGTTCTCGATCTCCATGCGCACTTTGTCATTCGGACGGACCTGGCGGCGGAACTTCGCGTTATCAACACCGATCAGCAGGAAAAGGCCATTTCTGACAATACCTGAGGCCACTAACCCTGCACCGCCACACTGCGCTAGCGTCTCAATCAAAATCACGCCGGGAACAACAGGATATTCAGGGAAGTGCCCCTTGAAAAACCACAGATCTTCTCCGTAGGTCATTTCGCCAACGTACCGTTTCTGATCGGAGTACAGCAATTTATCCACGAAAAGGAACGGTTTACGGTGGGGCAGAAGGTCCTCGACAGGGCCCTCGTATCCTTTTCCGTCCTCGACCACTTGTTTCGGCAAAACTTTTTCTTCGTTCATCGGAATCCCTCTAAATTTGACCCGCGCACGGCACGCCGCGCGCGGGTCCCCGATTTTAAACAGCCTTAATAACCAGCACGCCGTTATGTCCGCCGAAGCCGAGTGAGGTCGAGACCGCCACGCGGATGGGACCCTCGACGCCCTTGTTCGGCACGCAGTCCAGATCGCACTCCGGATCAGGCGTCGTGTAGTTGATCGTGGGCGGATAGAAACCGTCGCGGATCGCCAGCGTGCAAATCAGGGCCTCAATCGCGCCAGCCGCGCCCAAAAGATGCCCCGTCATGCTCTTGGTGGATGACATCTTGAGTTTGTACGCATGCGCACCAAAGACCGCCTTAACCGCCTTGGTTTCCATGGGGTCGTTGAGCGGCGTCGAGGTTCCATGAGCATTGACGTAGTCGACCTGCTCCGGAGCCACATCCGCGTCCTTGAGAGCTAGGGTGATCGCCCGAATGGCCCCCGAAGCCGCAGGGTCAGGCGCAGCCACATGGTACGCATCGCCGGTAGCGCCATAGCCCGCGATCTCGGAATACACGCGGGCATTGCGGGCCCGGGCATGCGCTTCGGATTCGAGGATCAGGATCGCCGCGCCCTCACCCATGATGAAGCCGTCACGGTCCTTGTCAAAGGGCCGACACGCCTCTGTGGGCGAATCGTTACGCTTGGTGCTGAGCGCCTTCATGGAACAGAATCCACCCACGCAGTATTCCGTGACCGTCGCCTCGGTGCCGCCGGCGATTACGACGTCGGCACGGCCCGAGCGGACCATGTCCATGGCCATGCCAATCGCATCGGTGCCCGAGGCGCAGGCGGTCACCACGGTGAGCGCGGCGCCCTTGGCCTTAAGCGCGATCGAAACATTGCCTGCGGCCTCGTTGGCGATCAACTTGGGAATCAGCATGGGCGACAGACGCCCGGGCCCGCGTTCAAAGAGGATTTTGTAGCCCTCGTCATCCACCTCGGCGCCGCCGATGCCATTGCCGAGCACCACCGCAACGCGCTCCGGATCGATGCCGCTTTCGGCTAGGCCCGAGTCCTGCCAAGCCTGCTTGGCGGCGGCCAATGCATACTGAGTGAACAGCGCCATGCGGCGCGCCTCTTTCGGATCGATGTACTTTGAAATGTCGAAATTCTTGATTTCGGCCGCGATCTTGGCATCAATGCGGGAAGGATCAAACCGGGTGATACGACCGACGCCGCTCACGCCGTTGCGAATGCTTGTCCACATCTCGTCGACCGTATTCCCGACCGGTGAAATCACACCCAATCCCGTTACAAAAACCTTCATTTTACTGCTCATACGCTGTTATCACTCCTTTTCGGTTCACCCGTTTATGGTTTCACTAATCCTAAACACCCGGCGCGGCAACCTCGGGGTTGTCGGCCCTACCCCGCCACTTCATGAGAATGCCGCCATGGGTCAGCCCCGCTCCGAAACCGACCATAACCACCAAATCGTCATCTTTGATCTTGCCTGACCGGACCGCAGCGTCCAACGCGACAGGAATCGAAGCGGCTGAGGTGTTGCCCGTCGTCTCCATGTTCATGTAGAACGTCTCCAGCGGCACGCCCATACGCCGCGCGACCGCTTCCACGATGCGGGCGTTGGCCTGATGCGGAATCACGCAAGCCAGATCCTTGAACGCATACCCGGCACGCGTCAGCAACCCGCACAAAATGTCATCGAAAACTTTCACAGCGAAGTTGAACACCGCACGGCCATTCATGTGCAACGTGTGCTGCGTCCCGGAGCCGGTCGCGAGGTTACGCGTACCCCCCTCGCGGTAAATCAACTGCGCCCCGGTACCGTCCGCCTTCAGGATCGAATGCCAAAGGCCGCCCGGCACGTCGCTCTCCTCCAGCACCGCCGCCCCGGCGGCGTCTCCAAACAGAATACATGAATTGCGATCCGTCCAGTCCACGATGCGCGACATCATATCCACGCCGATGACCAGCGTCGGGCACGGGTTGAGCTGCATCATGCCACGCGCCGCTTCCAACGCATAGACGAAGCCCGTGCAGGCCGCCTGCAAGTCGAACGCGGCCGCGTGCGTCGCGCCTAGCGCCGCCTGCACCAGACAGGCTGTCGAAGGAAAAGAATGAAAGTCTGAAGTCGAAGTGGCCACAATGATCAGGCCGATCTGCTCCGGCTTAAGTCCGGCCGAATCGAGTGCCGTGCGCGCCGCATGCGTCGCCATCATCGACGTGGTTTCAGTGTCCGCACCAATGTGCCGACTCCGAATCCCGGTATGCGAATAGATCCACTCATCCGTGGTGTCGAGCTTTAGCGCAAGCTCTGCGTTGGTGACAACGCGCTCCGGCAAATAGGCGCCCGTCCCTGTGATGTGCACAAACATTCGAAGCCCTTTCAATCGAAAAGATCGGTCTTGATGATGACACTTTCCTAAATTTTGTCAACATGGAATTGAAGGTGTTTAAAAAAAGTTGCGAACGTGCTCCCTTCGCTCGCGATAACCCCACCCAATTTTCTGATAAACCGCCGAAGACCACCCTCATAATAAAGCGACAGGACAGCAACTTTTCGGGTATCCCCCGGTTGGTGCTGCAAGCGGACATCGAGACACATCTCCGTTAAAAATAATAATTTTTTAATTGTGCTATACTTCTGACCCATCAGGGGCGTACAATCAATCGCCATATTGTTATTCGCTTCTAGGGAGTTTTTTTATGGCAAGTATGTTGCAAGGTTTGGTTTTGCTAGTGTCAGGAATGGGCATTGTTTTCCTTTTCCTGTTTCTTCTTGTCTGGGTCATGAACCGTGCGGCGGCGACAATTCCCCGCTTCAATCACGTTTTGCCGGATGACGAGCCCAAGAAAAAAAACCGCCCGTCGAAAGCCGCCGCGCACCACGCACATCACGACGATGCAGCGGTCGCCGTCGCCATTGCCGCTGTGGCTTCCGTTGCCTCTTAACCCCCTAACCCTAACCTCGCTTCCATCCATCCGACCCAGGAGTTTTAACCGTGGCCAAGAAAAACATCAGCTTCATGTGTACCGCGTTCCGTGACGGTTTTCAGTCTGTTTACGGCGCCCGCGTTCTCACCGAAGATTTTATGCCCGCCGTGGCAGCCGCCCGTGAGGCCGGTATTTCGTACTTCGAAGCCGGCGGCGGCGCCATGTTCCAGTCGCCCTACTTTTATTGCAACGAAGACGCGTTCCACATGATGGACCGTTTCCGCGAAGTGGCGGGCCCGTCCGCGGATCTCCAGACCCTCGCCCGTGGCGTGAACATCGTCTGTCTCGACTCGGCCTCGTCCGACGTGATCAAACTCCACGCGAAGCTCTTCAAAAAGCACGGTATCACGACGATCCGCAACTTCGACGCGCTCAATGATGTCAACAATCTGATCTTCTCTGGCAAGTGTATTCATGAAGCCGGACTCAAGCACCAGGTTGTGGTCACCATGATGGCCCTGCCCCCCGGTTGTACAGGTGCGCACGACCCGGACTTTTACGAGCGGACCCTGCGCCAGATCCTCGACGCGGGAATACCGTACGATTCCGTCTGCTTTAAAGACGCCTCGGGAACCTCAATCCCCGCCTACGTCTACGAGACGATCAAGCGGGCCCGTAAGATGCTCCCGGCCAACACAAGAATCCAGTATCACACGCACGAGACCGCCGGCTGCGGCGTGATGGCCTATAAAGCGGCTATCGACGCGGGCGCCGACACCATTGACCTCTCCCTCGCGCCGGTCTCCGGCGGCACCTGCCAGCCCGACGTGATCGTCATGTGGCACGCGCTGCGCGGCACTGATTACGATCTGGGCATTGATATCGACAAGGTCCGCGTCGCCGAGGACACCTTCCGCGACTGCATGAAGGACTATTTCCTCCCGCCGGAGGCGACCTCCGTCGAGCCGCTGATTCCCTGGTCGCCCATGCCCGGCGGCGCACTCACAGCCAACACCCAGATGTTGCGCGATAACAACTTGATGCCCCGCTACGGCGAGATGATTGCCGCCATGTCCGAAGTCGTCCGCCGCGGCGGGTTCGGGACCTCGGTCACTCCGGTCTCGCAGTTCTATTTTCAACAGGCGTTCAACAACGTGCTGCAAGGTCCGTGGAAGAAGATTGCCCCCGGTTACGGCAAGATGGTACTGGGTTACTTCGGCAAGACGCCCGTCGCGCCCGACGCCGAGATCGTCAAGATCGCCTCCGAGCAACTCAACCTGCCCACGACCACCAAGCCGGTGCTTGAGATCAACGACGCTGACCCCAAAAAGTCCCTCAATTACTTCAAGAAGATGCTGACCGACAAGGGACTGCCGCTGACCGACGAAAACGTCTTTATCGCAGCCGCCTGCCAGGAGAAGGGCATTCTTTTCCTCGAAGGCAAAGCCCAGGTCAACATCCGTAAGAACACGCCGGGCAGCAAGCCTGCCGCACACGGCGGCGCAAAGCCCGCTGGCTACACGGTCACCGTCAACGGCAAGCACTATGCGGTCGAGATGAAAGGCGGCAAGGCTGTCGTGAACGGAAAGGAATACGCGGTCAGCGTGGCTGACGGGCTAACCGCAGCGCCCTCAACGCCATCCGCCGCTGCCGCAGCATCGGGCAAGGAAACCGAGGTCAAGGCTTCCGTCCCCGGGGTGATCCTCCGCATCAGTGTATCTGAAGGTTCTGCCGTGAACGAGGGTGATGAACTGCTCGTCATGGATGTGATGAAGATGGAGACTTCCGTCAACGCGCCTTGCGCCGGCACGGTCTTGGCCATCCACGTCACACAGACCGACAAGGTCAACACCGGCGATGTGCTTGTCGCCATCGGTTGACCCCGTACGGCAAACCGCACGGGTAGCAAATTCCGTGCGGTCTGCCCCTCAGAACGTTTAACTTGTAACGTGTAATCTGTAACCTGTTGAAGTTTGGAACCGCACATGAAAAAGATGATTTTGACTTGCGTGGCAACCTTGACGCTGGGGCTCTCACAGGCCCTCGCCGAAGTCGCCACACCGGCAGTCTCAACCACAGACACACCGGTCGCTGTCAATGCCGCGACGCCGCCGACCTCGAACGGTAACGACTGGCGTACCATGATCGCGCGCGTCAAAAAGCTGAAGGATGACACCGGCATCAAGGGTTTCATGGCCAAGGAACCGCCTGCCTATCTCGCCAAGGGCTACATGACCCCCACGGGCGCGATGATCCCGGGGCATCCCGCAAAGATCATCGGTGGGCTCCCGTACGGCGCGGGCCAAGGCCTGATGATCGTCATTTGCCTCGGCTTGATCTACCTTGCGATCGTCAAGGGCTTCGAGCCGCTGCTGCTGCTGCCGATCGGCTTCGGCGGCCTGCTGGCCAACATGCCCTTCGCGGGCGCGGCCGCGCCGCCGCTGGTCGATCCGCTCACGCGGCTGGTGCTTGAGCCCGGCGGGTTCCTCTATTATTTCTTCGAGTACGGCGTCTCGAACGGCCTCTTTCCGATCATGATCTTCATGGGCGTGGGCGCGATGACCGATTTCGGCCCGCTGATCGCCAACCCGCGCACCGCCCTCTTGGGCGCGGCCGCGCAGTTCGGCATCTTCATGGCCCTGCTCGGCGCACTCGGGCTGACCATGCTCTTCCCCGGCTCGATTAGCTTCGGCCTGAAGGAGGCCGCCTCGATCGGCATCATCGGCGGCGCCGACGGCCCGACCGCCATCTGGCTGACCACCAAAC
>JBBRJN010000036.1:0-11872 GCA_038219365.1 Kiritimatiellia bacterium
GCAGCCGCTTTACGGTTCGAAGAGCGCGACGTTCTGGGGCGTCGAGTTTCCCGCTGCCGATAATCAGGTCAAGGAGGGCCTGTTACTCGCAGGATATCTGTGGGGGCGTGAAATCCAAGCCGGCAAGCCGTATACAACCTACGCTTCTGTCATGGGCGTGGGGGATGATCCGGCGTTTATACAAGAGGCCTTTTTCAGTTACATCGATCGTGTGCGTGTCAGGCCCTTACGGCTGCAGGTTCAGTTCAACTCATGGTTTGACCGGGGGGGCGGTGTTTCGAAGGAGAACTTCCGCGAGAGCGTGAACAAGATTCATCAGGAGCTGGTGGTCGCGCGCGGGTGCCGCCCGCTGAGCATGTATGTCATCGATGACGGCTGGCAGGACGTGCAGGCCGACTGGTCCAACAAGGTGTGGCAGGTGAACGGCAAGTTCGACCCGGACTTCGCGTCCACCGTTGCTGATGTGAAGGCCGCTGACTCCAAACTCGGGCTCTGGCTCAGTCCGGGATGCCTGTTCGGGGCGCAGCGCCAAGTCCCGAAATTGCGAGCACAGGGGTTTGAGGCGTTGGACGACTGGATGTCCTTGGCCGGGCCGCGCTACATGCAGGCGCTCGAAGATCGGATGGTGGAATTGACGCGGCAAGGCGTGAGCTTCTTCAAGCTGGACGGTCTTTTCGGGCACTTGAATGTCCGCAACTTCGAACTGCATGGCGAGCGCTACGGACTTCCTTCCATGCCCCAACTCGGGCTGGAGGGGCTCGCCAGTGGCGATGCTCGGCTGAACGATGCAAAATTCGACGAGTTGAAAATCTATTATCTGACAGCCGGTACGGAGCGGCTGATCCGGATCTTTCAAAAGCAGGCGGCGGTCAATCCCGATGTCTTTCTCCTGATCTCGAACGGCGCGTGGCTGAGCCCCTGGTGGCTGATGCACGTGGATGCGGTCTGGATGATCAATGCCGGTGACGCATCGGACGGCAGCACGCGGACAGCGGAGCTGGTGTACCGCGACGACCGTTACTATGAGATCAGTCAGCAGCAGAACGCCCAGTTCCCTCTGTGCTCGCTCTTCAACCACGAGCCGAAGAAGCTGAACAGTCAGGAGGCCAAAGAGTCCTTTCGCAACTACCTGTACCTGCACCTGTCGCGTGGAGCGGGGTTTGTCGAACTGTACATCAAGCCCGCCCAATTGGCGGCCTATGATTGGGACGTGCTGGCGGAGGGGCTGCAGTGGGCATACGAGGTCTTCCCGACGTTTAAACGCGTGCGGATGCACGGTGGCAGCCCCAAGGCGGGCGAGGTATACGGCTACACGGCGTGGCAGCGCGAGCAGGGATACGTCACCGTACACAATCCTGCCGACAAGCCGCAGGCTTACACCTTCAAGCTGGATCGGGCCTTCGGCTTGCTCCCTGAAGGCGGCATGTTCCATGTGAGTTCTCCGCTTGAGGGAAGCACACGCGGCCTGCCGGAGGTCGTTTACTACGGGGGTACGTTGACCCTGACGATGGAGCCACATGAGGTCCGCGTCCTCAATTTCAGCGTGCAACCGAAGGAGTGGTCGGCGCTCAAGCGTCTTCAGAGTCGGACTGCTGACGATTTCAAGCCCGCTCCGGCAACCGTCGCGGTGCCTGTGGCGGGGCACCCGGCTCTTGGCGTGTGGGAATATACGTCCGGCGGCAGCACCTACACACGGGAGTTTAACCGTGAAGGGTGGTGTCTGTTACGCCAGCGAGACACGTTGGTTTGGACCAAGCCGTTCACGGTGTCTGGCACGAACACCCTCGTGGTTGAAGGTCATTTCCGGCATGAACTCAAGCCCGACGGGAACCTCTCGATCGAGGGGCAATACACGGCGCGGAGGATACGATGAATAGCTTTGGGGCTGCCACGTGTCTGCTGGTGCCGCTGGTGTCGCGTGGCATCGTCAACGGGCGCACGTTTAAGGCATAGGCAAGTTATTCGCCGGGGGCTTTACAAGGCAGGGATGAAGGTGGACAATACGGGCCATGTCTAACCGACTCGCAGAGTTTACGATAGCATCCGAGTTTCAGCCATCGGGCGATCAGCCGCAGGCGATCAGCGCATTGATGAAGGGACTGGAGGCCGGAGCGAAGCGGCTGACGCTCGAAGGCGTCACCGGTTCCGGCAAGACGTTCACCATGGCCAATGTCATCCGTGAGTGGGGGCGGCCCACGCTGATCATCTCCCACAACAAGACCTTGGCAGCGCAGCTTTTCGCGGAGCTCAAAAGCTTCTTCCCGAACAACGCGGTCGAGTATTTTGTCAGCTACTACGACTACTACCAGCCGGAAGCGTATATTCCGCAGACCGACACGTTCATCGACAAGGACGCATCGATCAATGCGGAGATTGAGCGCTACCGGCTTGGCGCCACCAACGCGCTGCTGGGCCGGCGCGATGTGATCATCGTGGCCTCGGTTTCCTGCATTTACGGGTTAGGCTCGCCTGCGGACTACAAGGAGATGTTGGTGGATATCGTGTCGGGCGCCACGCTTGGCCGCGACCTGATGCTGGCGCAACTCGTGAGCATCCAATACACGCGCAACGATTACGAACCCCAGCCCGGCACCTTCCGCGTGAGGGGCGACAGCGTGGATATTTTCCCTTCGTATGAAACAACCGGCGTGCGTGTGTCGTTCTTCGGCGATGAGGTGGAGGAGATCCGCATGCTCGACCCCGTGACCGGCAAAACGGGTATAAAGCTGCTGCGCTCGGTGATCTCGCCTGCCAAGCACTTCGTGATGCCCAAGTCCAAAGTCGAAGACGCCATCGGGCGCATCAGCGAGGAGCTGGATGAGCGTCTCGCCGAGTTCGAGCAACAAGGCAAGCTGCTGGAGGCGCAGCGGTTGCGGCAGCGCACTGAGTTCGACCTGGAGATGATGCGCGAGCTGGGCTACTGCAACGGCATCGAGAACTACTCGCGTCACCTGGCCGGACGGGCGGCGGGTGAGTCGCCCGCGTGTCTGATTGACTATTTCGACTGTGAGTTTCTTACGATCATCGACGAGTCGCATGTGACCCTGCCGCAGATCAGGGCCATGTTTAACGGCGATCAGGCGCGCAAGCAGACGTTGGTTGATTATGGGTTCCGGTTGCCCTCGGCCAAGGACAACCGCCCGCTTTATTTTGAGGAGTTTCTGCGCAAGGTCGGGCCGATCGTTTTCGCCTCTGCGACGCCCAGCGTGTATGAGCGTCAGGTGAGCGAGGTGACTGCCGAGCAGGTGATCCGTCCGACAGGTCTGCTTGATCCGCCGGTGGAGGTCCGCCCGCTGGGCAATCAAATTGACGACCTGATGGAGGAAGTTCGGCGCGTGACTGAGGCGGGCGACCGCGTGCTGGTGACAACCTTGACCAAGCGCTCGGCGGAGGACCTGACGACCTATCTACGTGAGACCGGTATCCGCGTGGAATATCTGCATAGCGATATTGACGCGATCCAGCGCGTCGAGATTCTGGGGCGGCTGCGCAAAGGCGGGTTCGACTGTCTGATCGGCATCAATTTGCTGCGGGAAGGGCTCGATCTTCCGGAGGTTGCGTTGGTGGCGGTGCTCGACGCGGATAAAGAGGGGTTCTTGCGTTCAGGGACCTCGCTGATCCAAACGGCGGGACGCACCGCACGTCACATCAATGGCCGCGTGATCTTGTATGCTGACAAGATCACCGACGCGATGCGGATGATGATGGACGTGACTCAGGCGCGGCGCACGAAACAGGAGGCCTACAACAGCGAGCACGGCATCACTCCGCGCAGCGTCAAGCGCGCGATCAATGAATCGTTGGTACTCTACTCCGAGGCGCAGCGGGTAGAGGAGCGGATGGTGGCGGCGGAGTCGCATGAGGCCTACGATGTGCACCGCGCGATCGGCGAGATTGAGGCTGAAATGCTGCAGGCTGCGGACGCCCTCGAGTTCGAGCGTGCGGCGCTCTTGCGCGATGAGGTCCGCGAACTTAAGCGGATGCTGGTCGGCAGCAAAGAAGAGACCCAAGGGACTGACGCCAAACCTCGCAAGCAGGGGCGGAAAAAGAAGCCGGTCTACTGACTTGCGGCGGTCAATTCAGTGGCATGCGTTGGGTGGTTTTGGTACATTTGTGACAATCAAAACAAAAACGCATTTAGCGTTGAGTTCGCGGCTTTTCCCCAAGTAACCATTAGCGGTCTTCTCGGGTTGCCTTTTCCGGAGACTATTTCGAACCGAGATAAAGATCGGCTGACAGCTCTCGTCACCCGCATCCTCGACGCAAAGTCGGCCGATCCTTCGACGGACACCTCGGCGCTGGAGCGGGAGGTTGACGAACGGGTGTACGCGCTCTACGGGTTGACTGAGGAGGAGATTCGGATTGTGGAGGGTGGCAAGTGAACGCGACGTTGCGCGGGATGCTGGCCGATCTCAAGTCGCTGGATGTGGTGCGGGTGATTGAGGAGGCGGAATGAGCGGCGGCGGAACAATCGTTGACTCGCTGCGCTCGACACCGACAGAAGGGCGAGCGAAGCGAGTCAATCGGGAAAGGGCAGGGTGCAGGCTATGAAAAGCCCCATGCTGCCAGCCGACCACCAGGCGTCCGTTCAGCGCGTGCTGACTCTGGGCCGCTCGGGCGATGCCGCCGCGCTGCCTGAACTGATCGGTATGCTGGCCTTGCCCTCCAACGAAGTACAGCGGTTGGCGGCATCGGCCATCGGCAAGCTGGCTGAGTTCGGAGCGGACGCAGAAACGGCCGTGGCAGCGCTGGCCCCGCTGGCGCTGAAGGCGCGGCATCCGCAGACTCAGCAATATGCAATCCGCGCGCTCAAGAAGTGCGGTTCGGCGGCCAGTGGCTGTGTGGCAGACCTTCGCGATCTGGCGCGCAATCCGACGCAACGCGATTACGTGCGTGCGGCGGCAGCCACTGTCGCCGACGCCATCGAGCTGACGGCGGCGGACGCGGCGACCGGCGTCAACCACCGCTGCCAACGCTGCGGACAGGCGGTCACAACGGAAGAGCACGTCCGGTCGCAGCAGGCCTTCCAGCGCGTCTATTGCGACCGCTGTTTCGATGAGGTCTTTCTGGAGCGGCGTAATTTCGAGACGCAGGTCGAGCTGAACAAGACCATCGTGGCTCGGGACGGCACGGTGGTGCAGTCCGACGGCGAGCGGCGCATCGCCGAGTGGCTGACGCAGCATGGCATCGACTATCGCTACGACGCCAAATTCCGTATCATTGGCGAATTTCAGATTCGGCCCGACTTCTATCTGCCGGAACTGGACGTCTACGTCGAATACTGGGGCATGGACACGCCGCACTACAAGATGAGCATGTACAAGAAACAGACGCTCTATCAGCAGGAAGGCAAGCGGTTGATCTCGGTCTATCCGCAGGACCTAACGCGACTGGGGGCGCTGCTGGCGGCAAAGCTGAGGGTCTTCGGCTATGCGGTCGGCGATTCCAATGACAAGACAATAGGAGGGTGAAAACGATGATAACGAAACGGAAAAACAAAACCGTCGAACCTGCGGCACTCCTGCGGCGGATGGAACGCCTGGCGGGAGGCAAGGCGAAACGCAAAGTGCGCGAGGCGCAGGATCTGGTTTATGACTCTTGGGAGGCGGCGGAGGGCGACGTGGCGTTCAAACTGTTGGCCCGCGCTGTTGAACTCGATCCGACCAACGTGGATGCGTGGCTGGGGCTGATGCGCTACGAACCGCTTGAGGGCGAAGAGGAAATCGCGTTTCTCCGCAGCCTCGTGGCCTTGGGCGAGAAAAACATCGGCAAGAAAATGCCGGGCTCTTATAGCATGGGGAGCCCGGAGGAGGCGGTGATCGCCTGGGAGATCCTCAAGCCGGCATGGAAGAAGCATCCGGAGGCGCATGCCTGGATGATCGGCAAGTGCGGAAAGTGAGGGAGAAGCGATGCTGAACGACCATACCCAACCGAACCTCGCCCGCTGGCAAGCAGCCGAAGAAGGCCAGTTCTTCGAGCGGAAGTCGGCGTGGGATCGTTCCGGCCCGCGGCCCAAACCGCGCAAGGCGACGGATATTGCCCGTGACATTGCCGAGACGCTGAAAGAGGCCAAGGCTCAGGGACTCTTCGAGCGGACGTTTCCCGCAGGGGCACGGATGGACGATCTGGACGAGGCGCTGTTGGCCACATTCGCCGCGACGGCGTCGCCCGGCAGCACGCCGCGCGACGCGCTGGCCCGGTTCCGCCTCTGCGAAGGCCGCAACGGCCACGCCGTCCCCACCCTGGCCGCGCTGCTTCTGTTCGGCAAAGATCCGGGACGCTGGCATGAGCGTTGCGGAATAGACTTTGTCCGTTGGGAGGGCAAGGAGAGGAAATCCGGCGCGGAGTTGAACATCACCAAGCGGTTCAGGGTCGAAGCGCCTCTGGCGGTCCTGCTCAACAAGGCGTTCGAGTCAATCAAGCCGTTCATCCGCGAGCGGCAGTATCTGCACGATCTGTTCTTTGTCGAAAAACTGGAATACCCGACCTTTGCCTGGCAGGAAGCCCTTGTGAATGCGGTTGCCCACCGCGATTACAGCATCCGCGGGCTGGGCATCGAGGTCTGGATGTTCGATGACCGCATGGAGATCCGCAGCCCCGGACTGCCGCCCTCTCCGGTTTCGCTTGAAGCGATGACCCGCCGGGCGCACATGCATTGTTCCCGGACTCCGCTGATTGTCCGGGTGCTCACCGAAGCGGGATACATGCGCGAACTGGGCGAAGGCATTCCGCGCATGTTCGAGGAGATGGAGCGGGCCGGTTGCTACCCGCCGCGATTCGAGGCGATCGGCGGAGCGGTTATTCAAGTGACCCTGCGCAACGAGCCGATCTATGACCGTGCCACGCTGGACTGGCTGAAGCAGTTTGCGGATGTGGAATTGTCCGGCGACCAGAAGCGCATGCTGGCCTACGCCCATGCGCATGATGACCGTTTCACCAGCCGCGAGTACCAGAAGGTTATTGAGACGGATATCTACGGGGCCTCGAATGCGATCAAGGACATGATCAGGAAGGGGGCGGTGCGTTCTGTGGAGAAGGGCAGCCGTGTGTACGAGGTTAAAGAGCGTCTAACGACCCACCCTGACGCGCCCGAAGAGCTTAACTCACTGCTCCACCTTCTTCAGGTCAATGGAAGTGTCTCCAATGCGGATGTCCGGCGCATTGGCAAGATGGCTAGGAATACCGCCGCAAGGATTCTTGCGGATCTCGTTGCTTCAGAATGGCTTGTGTTCTCTGGGAAGAGGGGTGCTGGAGCCCTATACTATCCAGGAAAGCGTCTATTGCACCACTCTCCCATTGCACCGGAAAACGATAAGGCTGGTGCAATAGGCCCTGAGGCTGGTGCAATAGGCCCTGAAGGGTGAGAGAATTCATGTGATTGTTGCACACTCAAACTCGCCGGAAGAACCGTGAGGCTGCAACAATACCCCCTGAGGCTGCAACATTCACCGAGGGGAACCTATTGCACCACTCTCTCATTGCACCGGAAACCGATAAGGCTGGTGCAATAGGCTCTGAGAGTGGTGCAATGAGCCGTGAGACTGATACAATGAAGCGGAAGGACTAGCCATGGCGACGCATGACATCATTGACAATCAGAACGAGAAGCTGGTCGACCACCTGAACAATATTCTCGGCACAACCGAGCGTGCCCGCTTTGCGGTCGGTTATCTGTTTCTCTCGGGGCTCACAAGCGTGGCGAAGCGGCTCCTGAAGGTGAAGGAACTGCGGCTTCTGATCGGCAATACGACCAACAAAGAGACGGTCGAAATGTTGGCCGAGGGATACCGGCGTCTTGATCTGGCGGCTGAGGAACTTGAGCGGCAGGCCTATCCGAAACGGTCAGAGGCGGCGAAGATGGCCGAGGAGACGGCGGGGAATCTCCGCAACGCCGTTGAATGGATGGATCAGACGGATGAGGCGCAAGAGCTGGTTGTCGGGCTGATGCGCATGATCGAGGAGAAGCGGCTGAAAGTGCGTGTGTTCACGAAAGGCCGGCTCCACGCCAAAGCGTATATCTGTGATTACGGCAGGGTGTTCGATGGGGTCGGGCAAGAGATTCCGCGTCACGAAAAAGGGATCGCCGTGGTCGGCTCGTCAAACCTGACGCTGGCGGGGCTGACCCACAACACGGAGTTGAACGTCGTGGTGCAGGGCAATCAGAACCACGCGGAACTGGTCCGCTGGTTCGACGAGCTCTGGAAAGACGGGCAGGATTTCGACGAGGCCTTGATGACCGAGCTCAAGGCGTCCTGGGCGGGCGCGGAGGTCCGCCCGTACGACATCTACATGAAGACGCTCTATGCCCTCGTGCGCGACCGCCTTGAGAACGAGGACGATCAGGAGTTGCTTTGGGACGATGAGATTTTCCGGAGACTGGCGAGTTTCCAGAAGGTGGCGGTGCGTCAGGCCGTGCAGATGATGCGGGATTATGGCGGCGCGTTCGTGTCCGACGTGGTGGGGCTGGGCAAGAGCTATATCGGCGCGGCGATCACCAAGCATTTCGAGCGGACCGACCATGCCCGCCCGCTGATCCTGTGTCCGGCCCCGCTGGTAGAGATGTGGGAGCGGTATAACGAGGTTTATCAACTCAACGCCCGCGTGCTCTCAATCGGATTCCTGCGTGAAGATGACGATGCCGGAGCGGCCAAGCTCCTGAACGACATCAAATACAAAGACCGCGATTTCGTGCTGATAGACGAGAGCCACAATCTGCGCCATCCCGATACGCAGCGGTACAAGGTGGTGCAGGCCTTCCTTTCGACCGGGCGGCGGTGCTGTCTGCTGACGGCCACGCCACGGAACCGGAGCGCGTGGGACGTGTACCATCAGCTCAAGCTGTTTCATCAGGATGACCGGACGGATTTGCCGGTCGATCCGCCCAATCTCAAGGAATACTTCAAACGGGTTGAAAAGGGGGACCGCAAGCTGCCCGATCTGCTCGCGAATATCCTTGTCCGCCGCACGCGCCAGCATATCCTGCGCTGGTACGGTTTTGATTCCGAGACGCATGAACCGGTTGACCCCAGCCGCTTTCAAGATTATGTGACCGGAAAGCGCAAGGCCTACGTGTTGGTCGGAGGCAAACACCAGTTTTTTCCGAAGCGCGAGTTGGAGACCATCGAATACAGCATCGAGGATACCTATCAGGGGCTGTATCAGGAGCTGCGCGGATATCTCGGCAAACCCCGCAAGGGAAAACCGGTCAAAACGAGTTCTGACGGCGAACTGACGTATGCGCGATACGGGCTCTGGCACTATGTTCATGCGGACAAACAGAAAAAGGAGCCGTATGTCAGCCTCCAGCGGGCCGGGGCGAACCTGCGCGGGCTGATGCGTGTTTTGCTGTTCAAGCGGTTCGAGTCCAGCGTGTACGCTTTTCGGGAAACCGTCAAACGGCTCCTCAAGATCCATCAGGCCTTCATAGCCGCATTGGACGATGGCGTTGTGCCGGCGGGCGAGGACGCGCAAGCCATCCTTTACGAAAGCGATGTTCTGGATGAGTGCGATCTCGTTGAAGCGCTCCGCAACGTGTCGAAGCGGTACGATGTCGCTGATTTTGACCTGAAGTCGTTGCGGCACGCTGTCGGGCATGATGTTGAACTGCTCCAGAAGGTCTTGAAACTGGTCTCTCCGATCACGCCGGATAAAGACGCTAAACTTCAGACTCTGATGGCGCGGTTGTCCGGCAAGCAGTTGAAGGGGGCAAAAGTCCTTATTTTCACACAGTATGCCGACACGGCGAAGTATCTGTATGCCAGCTTGAACCCGGAAGGCATGTATCCCGATATCGAGGTTATATTCAGCGGGGACAAGAGCAAGGAGCGCGTGGTTGGGCGGTTTGCGCCCAAGGCGAACCCGGAATACCGTTTCGTCAACGATGAGGCGGAGTTGAGAACGGTGATCGCGACCGATGTGCTTGCCGAAGGCTTGAACCTGCAGGACTGCGATAACATCATCAACTATGATCTGCATTGGAACCCGGTCCGGCTGATTCAACGCTTCGGGCGTATTGACCGTATCGGGTCTGACCACGAGCGCATTTTCGGGTTCAACTTTTTGCCCGAGACGAAGCTGGACAAGAATCTCGGCTTGAGAGATATCCTGCATCAACGCATTCAGGAGATCCACGACACCATCGGAGAAGATTCGGAGATTCTCGATCAGACAGAGACGTTGAATGCCGAAGCCATGTATGCGATCTATGAGACGCGCGGCGGGGCCCCTGTGCAATTGGACCTGTGGGGCGGGGCCGAGGATGAGATCCTCGATCTGAACGAGGCCGAGGAAATGTTGCGACAGTTGAAGAAGGACAACCCGTCCGAGTATGAGCGGATCGCCAGACTGCGGGACGGCATCCGAACGGCGCGCCCCTCCTTGAACCGCGGCTTTTATGTGTTCTGCCAGGCGGGACGGTTCCAACAGTTGTTTCTGCTGGATGGGAAAGGTGAGATCGTCTCCCGTGACGTACCCAAAGCCGTGGGGGCAGTCAAATGCTCTCCTGCCGCCACAGCGGCACCTTTACCGCAACTTTACAACCAATCGATTCAGGCGATACAGCGTCTGTTCGCGGAAGAGGTTCGGCATCGTGAGTCTGAACGGACCTTTACGGCAAACCTGACCCATGGCCAGCTCTACGTGCTGCGGGAACTGCGGATATTGTTTGAGGCCACGCAAGACGAAGATATCCGGCAGAACGTGAACGTATTGGAAAAGGTGTTCAGAGGCACGTTGACTGGCGCGGTAAAGCGCGAACTGAATCAGCACCGGCGCAACGGGGCGACCGGTGAAAGCCTGTTGAAGCGCTTGTCGGACATCTACTACCAGCACAATCTCAAAGACGCGGCCGCGCAACGCAGTCTCCAGATGGGAGACCGGTCCATCCCCCGGATCATTTGTAGCGAAGCGTTTGTGTGACAGCCTGTACCCCCACGAGCAAGGGACGTAAGCAGCCGATCGGCCCAAATGTCAAAAAGGCCGCGTTTCGCTGATTTCAGGTTCAAGTGCGCACGTGAACTTGGTATAGTGTGAACAAATGAATGCTCAGGGGAATACGCAAAACGTGCTGCGGCTGACACTTGTCATTCCGGTCTATAAAGAACACCGCCGGATGGGCGAGTCGCTGGATGCGGTGGCGGCGTTCGTAGCGTCGGCTGAGGGGGTCACGGTTGATGTGATCTTTGTTGACGACGGCTCGCCGGACAACAGTGCCGCGATGATCAACGCGTTTATCGCCGACCGTGATGACCCGGCCTTACGCCTGATCAGCTATCCCGTAAACCAGGGGAAGGGTTACGCGGTTAAGACGGGTGTGCTGGCTGCGGAGGGGGACCTGATCCTGATGTCAGACGCGGACCTTTCAACGCCGCTCACGGACTGGCTTAAGCTGAAGACCGCGCTCGAAGCTGGGGCGGATATCGCGTGTGGCTCGCGTGCGGTGCGCGGGGCTCATATTGGTAAACCGCCACCCCTGCACCGGCGGCTGTTGAGTCGTGTTTTTAACCTGCTGGTACGTGCGGCGGGCGTGCATGGCATACGCGATACGCAGTGCGGGTTTAAGCTCTTCAGGACAGAGGCTGCCAAGCAGGTTTTCAGAGTGCTGCGGACCCGTCGTTTCGCGTTCGATGTGGAGATGATTGCCTTGGCGCGCGACCTGGGTTATCAGGTGGCCGAGGTCCCTGTGAACTGGGACTACAGCGGGCATTCGACGGTGCGGGTTTTTTCCAGCGGCGGGCGGATGCTGATTGATGTATTCCTGCTGGCGGTTCGCCGTACGATGTGGGGCAAGCACAAGGGTTGATCTTTAGCGTTATCTGTTTGTGGTTACACGAAGAACAAGGAGCATGCGAGTGATGAGAAACAGGATATGGAT
>JBBRJN010000037.1:0-11853 GCA_038219365.1 Kiritimatiellia bacterium
CCCTCGCCCCCATGATCGAGGTCTCGCACCGGCGCTCGCCCCTGCTCCCTCCCGGCGTCTGGTTCCGTATCGCCCGCGTCGCGCTCAGCCTCTCTCCGAACTTCGAGTCGTGCTTCTCTGCCGACGTTGTGGCGGTCGACGACCCCGCCTTCACCTACACGCGCGACCGCTTCATCCCCTTCTGCGTCTATCGCGGGCTGTTCCAGCTGATCCGCTCCAACCGCGGCCAAGCGCCGCGTCTCACCCAACCCGTTTTCGCTGTCACCGCCGAGCGCGATTCAGTCATCGACACCGCCGCCGCCCTGCGCTGGCTCGCCGGCTGCTCCGGCCCCAAAGAGATCCGCGTCCTGACCGACATCGGCCACGTGATCCCGCTCGAGGTCGGCTGGCAAGCCCTCACCGATGACCTCGCCGCTTTCATTCTCAAACACACAGATAGGAGTCTTTATGAAACCGAGTCATAGCCCCCTGTGGCACGGGCAACTTGCCCGGGCAACCGCGTGCCTGTTCTTCCTCCTGTTCGCCGGCTGCGCGACAGACCCCCGCGCGTTCTACGTCTCCCCCGCCGGGAGCGATGCGAATCCCGGCACGCTGTCGAAGCCGTTCGCCACACTCCCCCGCGCCATGGAGGCCGTGCGCGGCGCGCAACAGGCCATCTCGCGGTCTGAGCTCTCGGCAGGCCCCGTCAACGTGTTCCTGCGCGGCGGCGTCTACGCGGTGCGCGAACCGCTCGTCTTCACACCGGCCGACTCCGGCACGGCCGAAGCTCCCGTCACCTACGCCTCCTATCGCGGCGAGCAGGCCGTGCTGAGCGGCGGCGAGCGCCTCGCCGGCACATGGACTCCGTCGCCCGGAAAGCCCTATTGGCAACTCGATGTCCCTCGCGCCCACGACAACGGCTGGATCTTCTATTCGCTCTTCGTCAACGGCGAATCCCGCACGCGGGCCCGCACCCCCAACTGGGGCGAGAAGGTCCTGCGCGCCGAAGGCCGCGAGCCCGGCGGCGATCCACGCCAGGCCTTGCGCTATTATCCCGGTGACGTCGATCCGACCTGGTCCAACCCGACCGACATCGACGTCGTCCTGCTCTGCTCGTGGACGCCTACTATCCACCGCATCAAAGAGATCCTCCCCGAGCGCCGCGCCGTGCGCTTCTTCAGCTCGCATACCCGCGCCGTGGATGCGTGGGAACACAACTTCCGCTACTACCTGTCCAACGTTTTCGAGGCGCTCGACCAGCCTGGCGAGTGGTATCTGAACCGCCACACCGGCACGCTCTACTACTACCCCATGCCCGGCGAGGAGATGGGCACGGCTGAGGTCATCGCGCCGGTCATGAAATCGAATATGATCGCGTTCGCGGGCGACCTCGCAACCGGCAAATGCATCGAGCATCTGCATTTCCGCGACCTCGCGATCCGCCACCTCGACGGCGACATGGACAAACACAACGGCGTTTACCGTCAGGGCCACATGTACCTCACCTCCGCCATCGTCGCGCGCGGACTCCGCAACGCCTCGTTCGAGCGCTGCGAACTCTCCCAGCTCGGCGAGTACGCGCTGGAACTGGCCGACGGCTGCCGCGACGTGGCGGTCCGCCAATGTCATATCTGGGACATCGGCGCAGGCGGCATCCAACTCGGCGTCACCGACCTCGGCACGCTCAAGCGTCCCGTCAACACCAACGATGCCGCCTCCGCCAGCGAACGCGCCGTCACCGGCCTCGTCATCGACAACTGCTGCATCCACCGCCTCGGCACGATCTGGCACGGCGCTTACGGCATCGTCAACCGCTTTGCCTCGCTGAGCCAGATCACGCACAACGACCTCTTCGACATGCACTGGGACGCGATCGGCCTCGACGCGCGCTGGGACTGGAAGGGCGAGAAGTACTCCTACGGCAACGTGGTCGCCTACAACCGCCTGCACAACCTCGGCCTACGCTACCAGACCGATGCGGCGGGCGTCTACCAGTTCGGCCCGCTCGACACCCACATCCACCACAACCTGATTCACGACACCGCCGCCTACATGGGCAACTGCGGCTACGCGGGCGTCTACCTCGACGAGCAGTCGCGCGGCGCGCTCGTGGAGGACAACCTCGTCTACAACGCCGACTGGTACGCCTACTTTCAGCACAAGGGCATGGACAACCTCTTTCGCAACAACATCGGTGCCTTCGCCCGCGACGGCTTCATCCTGCGCGGCGGCCTGAACGAGCAGTGGAAGTCCAACTATCTGGAGGCCTGCCGCAACATCTACGTCTCCAGTAACGCGGTGGCGATCAAGGCAGACTGGCAGCCCGGACTGAAACCGCCGCTGGTACACAATAACCTCTACTACACGCTTGCGACAAACACCGCGCTCACCTTCGCGGGCAAGAGCCTGTCCGAGTGGCAGGCGCTCGGACACGACACGAACTCGGTGATCGCGGACCCCGGCTGCCGCAGTCCCGCGACCTTCGACTTCACGCTCGCGCCAGACGCGCCCGCCTGCACGCTCATCGGCTTTGTGCCCTTCGACAGCGAACTTCAAAAGGCCGGGCTTTACGGCGACGCGGCATGGCGCGACCTCCCCAAGACATTCACGCCGCGCACCCCCTCAGCCGAATGGACCCCGCAGGACCTCGAAAAGCTGCTCTCCTTCGACCTGGACTTCAACCTGATGAAAGACGGCGATGAGCCCGGCACCTTCCGTATGACGGAGCAGAAAGGCGCGGGCTTCGCGGTCACCAGCGAGGTCAAGGGCACGCGTGGCCCGAAGTGCCTGAAGGCCACCGACAAGAAGGGTCTTCCCAAATCCTTCTACCCCTACATGCACATCGCCCCGCGTGGGCTGAAGCAGGGCCATTTCACCTTCACCTTCGCCGCACAGCTGCCCGACCAAGGTGCGGTGCCCTTCACGGTCGAACTGCGCGGCAAGTCCACCTCCGAGTCCGGGCCCTCTTTGTCCATCGCCACGGACGGCTCAGTCAAAGCCAACGGCAAGCAGGTCGCCACCCTGAAGCCCGGCGAATGGACCACCTTCGAAATCAGCTTCGCGCTAGGTGCCAAGCACACCGGCGGCTACACACTCAAGGTCCGTGGCAACAAAGACGAGAAGACCCTTTCCCTGCCCTTCGGAAGCCCGACGTTTACGGACATCAGCTGGCTCGGCGTCACCACCCCTGCCGATGCCGACGGCTGCTTCTACCTCGACGCTCTGAAGCTTCAGATCGCGGATTAAGAGAATATCTTTTATTGCTAGTGTTGGCGTGTAAGGCGCTAACCCCGTAAGCTCGCGGCCCCGGCACGGGATGCGGCCAGCCAGTCCGACTCGGGCGAGACCCCGGCGGCGTCGAGCATGGGGCAGCGCAACGCGCGGTTGCAGCCCAAGGTCGGAATCAGCGGGAAGGCGTGCTTGCGCAGATCTCCCGACCCGCCGATCCGCAGGGGATGGATGAGACAGCCGACCCGTCCTTCAGCTCGGTTCAGGTAGCCCGCGAAGCAGCAACTTCCGTAACGTCGTTTCCAGAACCAGGCGCTGAGGCCGAAGGTAAGCGGCACCAGCCACGCGGCCAGCAGGTGGTCGCGCCAGCCGCCGCGGACGAGATGGACCCGCACTAAATCACGAGTGCGCGGCCTCGCAGTCGTTCCGAAAACCCGCTCCGCCGCACGCGTGTTGGCGTCGAGGAAAGCGGCGATCCGTTCAGGCTGCCAGCGCATGTTCACGCAGCAGCCGCAACAGCCTTGCTTGAAAGTTTGGCACTCCATGATTTGCTTTCGCCCCTTGCGGGCCGCTCGGCAAAGTCGCGCCCGCCAAAAACAGGGCACTCATGGAGGGCGAACGTCCGTGCGAACCGATGGGTGGTGAGGTTACGCCGAACCGGCAGGGGTGTCAAGGTGGGGTGCGCAAAAAGACAACCATTTTAATTATGGCTAAGAAGCGCCTCACGGCGCCACTACGAACAGGAGAAAGCCAGTCGCTTCCGTTTGTGGCAAGTGGGCCCGTGAGGGCCTTCCCTCGGCGCGTGTCCTGCCATATTTAGAATTGCTGGGCTGCGCAAATGTGATGTTGAATAATACGCATCGGGGGCGTAATGTAATGCCTCGTCAGCGCCTCCTTGTCATCTACCTGAGGAGCGCAACGCAAAGGCAATTTCAGAAGAAGTTGATTGAGGAGGAACGGTTTGAGCGAACGCGATTATGTTTCTGTTTGGCCTGTGCCCGAGAGCACGCATGTCTTGACCGGCACGTCGATCGAGATCGTTCGTCCCCGGACGTTTGGGCAGGTTCCCAAACATGCCCTGTTTGATTTTGACGGCACCTTGAGCCTGATCCGCGAGGGCTGGATTGACATCATGCTGCCCCTCTTGACCGCGCACCTCTTGCCGTATGCAAAGGCGGGAGAGACGGCGGAGTCGATCAGTTCGCTCGTGCGCAATTTCGTCACCGAACTGACCGGCAAGCAGACCATCTATCAGATGATGCGCCTGGCGGAGGAGATCCGTCTGCGTGGCGGGACCCCCGCAGACCCGCAGGCGTACAAGGCCGACTATCATGATCGTCTCATGGCTCGCATCGACAGCCGCCGCAAGGGACTCGCCGACGGCTCCGTGGCGCGCGAGGACCTGTTGGTTCCCGGCTCGCTTGAAATTCTGACCGACCTCCGTGAACGCGGCACCGCGATCTACATCGCGTCCGGCACGGACGAGCAGTATGTGCTTGAGGAGGCGCGTCTGCTCGGCCTCGACGAGTTTGCTCCCGGCCGTATCTATGGTGCCCAGGCTGACCACGCGAGTTTCTCTAAAGAACTGGTGATCCAGCGCATTCTCAAAGAGAACGCGGTCGATGGCGCGGCGCTGATCGCGTTCGGTGACGGGTATGTGGAGATTGCCGACTGCAAGGCGGTGGGCGGTGTCGCGGTGGCGGTGGCGAGCGACGAGGCCGCGCGCTCCGGCACGTGTGATGCCTGGAAACGCGAGCGCCTCATCGGGGCGGGCGCAGATTTCGTAATCCCCGATTTCCGCGAGGCGTCGGCGCTCTTGGACTACATCTGGACCGCAAACAGCTAGCCCGTCTCCGGCTCCGCTCATCAGCGTGTTGGGGGGGGGATTACGAGTACGAGCAAGATTACGATTACGATGAAGATGAGGAAGGTACGATATGCAACACACGCTAGAGACCTTTGACACGGCCCGTCTCGAGGCGCTCACGGCGCGTTTCCGTAAAGTGCGCGTTGCGGTGCTGGGCGACTACTTCCTCGACAAGTATCTCGATGTCGAGCCCGCGTTGGCCGAGCCTTCCCTGGAAACCGGGCGAACCGCGCATCAGGTGGTGGCGGTGCGCCATTCGCCGGGTGCGGCCGGTACGGTCGTGAACAACCTCGCGGCGCTTGGCGCCCGACACATCATCACCCTCGGCGTCACAGGGAATGACGGCGAGGGCTGGGAACTGCGCAAAGACCTTTTTGCTTTAGGGTGTGACCTTACGCATCTGCATACCGATCCCGACCGCGTAACCCCGACCTACCTCAAGCCGCGTGACCACCGGCGGCCCGGCCTCGAAGGCGAGCATGACCGCTACGACATCAAGAATACGACGCCCACGCCGGACTGGGTTGGACAGGCGCTTCTGACCTCCCTGGATGCGGTTCTTCCCGGCATCGACGTGCTTGTGGTCATGGACCAGGTGCGGGAAGAGGGCAAAGGCGCGTTGACCGCCGCTCTGATCGATGCGCTGGCCGACCGTGCCCCGCGTTTTCCGCAGGTGATCTTCTGGGCCGATTCGCGTGGCCGCATTCGGCGGTATCGCAAGTTGCTGGTCAAGGTGAACCAATTTGAACTGGCAGGCGAGGCTGATCCGGCACCCGGAGCCCACGTATCCGACGACATGATCTGCGCCGAGACCGAGGCGCTTGCCGCGCTGTTGGGCGCACCTGTTTTCACAACGGCTGGGGCGCGAGGCGTCCGCGTGTCAGGCCCTGCACCGGTGACGGTGCCCTCGGTCCGGGTCTCTGGGCCGGTCGATCCCACGGGCGCGGGTGATTCCTTTACGGCGGGCGCGGTGCTGGCGCTGGCGGCGGGCGCGACGCGTCCCGAGGCCGCGCTGGTCGGTAATCTTGTCGCCTCCGTGACGGTGCGGCAACTCGCCACAACTGGCACGGCTGCCGCCCAAGACCTTTTCCCGGCACTCGCTCTTTGGAAGGAGCAGAATCCATGAACCGACTTTTCGACCGCAACGGCATTTCAGTCAAACCGCTTGCGGAGCGCAAGAACAAGCTCGATATTCAGAGGGACCAGATCGACCCTGTAAACTACCCGTCGGTGCTCGACGCGGCCGCTGCGCAGAGTGTCAGCCAAGCGGCTGGAGAGATCCGCGCCGCCCGGGCGCAAGGCAAGCCCGTGATCCTGGCCTTTGGAGCGCACGCGATCAAGAACGGGCTCTCCCGCGTTCTGATCCGGCTTATGGAAGGGGGCTGGGTCACGCACTTCGCCACGAATGGGGCCGGCGTGATCCACGACTGGGAATTCGCCTATCAGGGCCGTTCCGGCGAAGACGTGAAGCGCTATGTCGCCGAGGGGCAGTTCGGGATTTGGGAAGAGACCGGGGCGTACCTGAACATGGCCCTCGCGGTAGGCGCGTACCGGGGCTTGGGCTACGGCGAGTCGGTCGGCGCGCTGGTGGCGGAGGACGGGCTGCTCATCCCCGGAGTCGAGGAGCTGATGGCGGCGATCGCGGCGGGGGCGACCGGGGTGGCCGACGAGGCGGTTTTAGAGCGTGCCGCGGCGGCCGCCGATCTGGCCGCGCTGCTTGGGCGCTTCAAGGTGCCGCCGGGTTTTCTGCGCGTTGAGCATCCCTTCAAGGCGTACGGCTTTCAGGCGGCGGCCTATACGGCGCATGTGCCTTTTACGGCGCACCCCATGTTTGGCCACGATATCATCTACACGCATCCCATGAATCGCGGCGCGGCCATCGGGCGGGCGGCTGAACGCGACTTTCTCGCTTTCACCGACGCGGTGAACCATCTAGAGGGCGGGGTCTATCTCTCCGTGGGGTCGGCGGTCATGTCGCCCATGATTTTCGAGAAAGCGCTGTCGATGTCGCGTAACGTCGCGCGGGCCAGCGGCCGAGAGATCAAGGACTTTTCAATCTATGTGGTCGACCTCGCGGAATCCGCGTGGGACTGGACGCGCGATGGGGAGCCGCCGCAGGACAACCCCGCCTATTACCTGCGTTTCTGTAAAACCTTTTCGCGCATGGGGGGCCGTATGACCTATACCAGCGCCGACAACCGGTCGTTTCTCGTGGCGCTGTTGCGGGAACTGGAAGAGGGCCGCAGGGTGCGATTCAATTCCTAACTCCTCCTTTGTGCGATTCAGTTCCAACAAAACTGAATCGCACCCCATCGGCACGTTTTCAGCGGAAGGGGTTGACGACACGGACGGTATCGTAGGTCTGCCCATCGTTGAGGTCTTCACTGTACAAGACGGTACAGTGGGCTTTGCGGGCGGAGGTCAATATCAGCGCATCCCAAAAGGAGACCTGCCAGATGACGCTGCCGTCGATGGCGCGGTTGATGTCCTCAGGATCGATCAACACGGTCTCCATGTGTCGGAAGGAATGGATGATCCTCTTGGCCTGCACAGGCTCGACATCCATCTTGCGGGTCACGGTTACGAAGAACTCCTGCAGCACTTGCGTCGAAACGCAGGGGGGAGCGACGCGCGAAATCGACTTCAGGAGGTCGCGGGCCTGATCGCGCTTCACGGGCTGGTCGGCGTCGCAGGCGTAGGCCAGAACGTTGGTGTCCAAAAAGACTTTAGACACGGTACAAATCCTCCCTTTTCCATTGCTTTCCTTTCGATCCTCCGCGCACGGCGTCCATTTCCTTCACGCAGTCGGCGACCCAATCCGTCCGTCGCTCGCGGACCACGCGCTCAAGCAACTCGCGGAGAAGGGCGTTCAGCGAGGTGTGATGTTCGTGGGCATACCTCCGCCCGTCTTCGATCAGCCTCTCATCCACGGCCAGCGTCAGATTTTTCATCGGGTTCTCCTTTCGTTACACGAAGTAAGGTAACACAGCTTATGTGTGATAACAAGGGTGGGTCGGCTAGGGGCCGCATTATTTGAACTCCCTTTCTTGACGTTTGGGCGCGGGCTTGGGACAATCTTCGAACAAAGGAGATTTTGAGCAATGGAACTTTCCGATCAACAGCGACAGGCGGTCAAGGAGTGGCTGGCAACCGGCGCCTCTCTATCCGACGTGCAGCAGAACCTGAAGCGTGAGTTTGGCGTGACGATGACCTATATCGACACGCGGTTACTGGTGCTCGACATCGGGGCAGCGGTCAAGGACAAGCCCGAGCCGAAGCCCGTGAAGGCCGCGCCTCCGAAAGAAGCGCCGTCCGCGCCGCCTGCGGACGACCCCTATGCCGAGGATTTCGAGGACGAGGAAGGCTTGCCTCCCGAGGACGGCTCGACCGTGCCGGGGGCTCCGCAGCCGGATGAGGCAGTCGGCGCGAACGTGTCGCTCACACTCGACCGCCTGGTGATCCCGGGGGCGATGGTCAGCGGCTCGGTGACGTTCTCGGACGGGGTGAAGGCGCGTTGGCTGATTGACCAGAACGGACGCTTCGGACTGGATCCGGAAACGCCGGGTTACCGCCCGTCGAATCCCGACATGCAGGCTTTTCAGACACAGTTGCGGAGCGAATTGAAGCGTCACGGGTACGCGTGAACGTAGGGGCGGTCCTGCGTGTCCGCCCGAACAAAAGGAGTTCAATATGAGAGTCGGATTTTTGGGTGCGGGCAAGATGGCCGAGGCGATTTTGTCTTCGATGGTGCAGACCGGGCTTTGCGATCCGTGGGATGTGATGGCCTGTGACAAAGTAGAGGAGCGCCGGACGCTGATGGCGAATCAGTATGGTGTGGTCGCCACGGACGATGTGGCGCTGACCGTGAAGGAGTGCAAGGTGCTGGTGCTGGCCGTCAAGCCGCAGGATCTCGACGTGCTTTTGGGCGCGGTCAAGAAGCAGCTCACCGACAAGCATCTGCTGATTTCGATCGCGGCGGGTAAGACGCTGGCGACGCTCAAGAAAGCGGCGGGCATCAAGCCGCGCATCGTGCGCGTGATGCCGAATCTGGCGCTGATGGTACAGGAAGGCATGAGCGTATTTTGTGCGGCCAAGAACGCTAAGGCGACGGACCGGAAGCTGGTGGCACAGATCTTCGGCAATGCGGGGTCCGTGTTGGAATTGGGCGAAAAGCATTTCGATGCCGTCACGGCGCTGAGCGGCTCCGGGCCGGCCTTCTTCGCCTACGTGATGCAGGCGATGGTCGAGGGCGCGGTCAGCCTGGGCTTGCCGAAAGACGCGGCCCGGCTGCTGGCCGAACAGACCTTGATCGGCACCGGCATCTATCTTCAAAATACGGGCCGTGAGGCGGGCGAGTTCATTCAGGCGGTGGCGTCGCCCAAAGGCACGACCGCCGCCGGCTTGGCGGTCTTGGAAAAATCGACCGTCAAGGCCGCGCTCGCCAAGACCTTGGCCGCGGCTGCCGGCCGCAGCGCTGAGCTGAGCCAGGCGTAAGCGGGGGCAGAGTTCAGGAAGGATGGACGTCATGGAGCGCCGGATCGGTTTTGTCGGAATCATCTTAGAGAGCCGCGACAGCGTCGATACGGTGAACCACGCGCTCTCGGAACATGCGGAGCTGATTCTGGCGCGTGTCGGCCTGCCGCAGCGCGACAGGGGCGTCGCGGTGATCACGCTGGTGGTGGAGGCCACGACCGACGAGCTAGGCACGCTGACCGGACGCCTTGGCATGATTCCGGGCGTATCGGTGAAGTCGGCGCTTTCGAAGCTGGAGAAGAGAGAACCCGCAGGCTGAGAGACAAGGAGTTGCCTTTTTGACACACACCATCCAAACGGCCTTTGTGCTGCTGTCTGGCTTTATTTTAGGCGCATGGGCGGGTGATAAACCCGTCGTGTTCGTCTCGGTTCCTCCACAGGCGTGGCTGGTGAAGCGGCTGGCGGGCGAGGCGGTCGAGGTGCAGACCTTGCTGCCGCCCGGCGCGAACCCGCACACGTTCGAACCGACCGCGAAGCAGGTGAGGAAACTGACTGCGGCGTCGGTCTACCTGACGCTGGGCATGTCGTTCGAGCGGGCGCTGGCCCGTCGCGCGGGAAGCCTGAGCGCGTCGCTCAAGGTTGCGGACATGGATGCGGGGATTACGAAACTGGGCGCGTCCGCGCATGAGCATGACCACGAGGCAGAGGGGCATGTCTGCGGCGTGGACGGTGACCCGCACATCTGGCTTTCGCCGCGGTTGATGTGCGCGATGGCTTCGAACACGGTGACCGCGCTAGGCGAGGCGCTGCCGCAGCAGCGTGACGCGCTGGCCGCGCGTTTGCCGGGAACAGTGGCGGAGCTGATGGCGGTGGACGCGGAGGTAAGAGAAAAGCTCGCCTCGTTGCGCGTGAAGACTTGGGTGGTGTATCACCCGTCGTGGAGCTATTTCGCCAAGGATTACGGGCTCTCTCTGCTGGTGATCGAACAGGACGGCAAGGTTCCGTCCGCCCGGCATTTGGTCGAGGTGATCGGAGAGGCGCGGGCGGCAGGCGTGAAAGTCGTTTGCGCCGAGCCGCAATACGACAAACGACCCGCGCTGACTCTGGCGCAACAGCTGGGCGCACGGCTGGAAATGATCGACCCGCTGCAAGAGGACTGGCCGGCGCTGATGCGCGGCGTAACTGAAAAACTGGCAGGTGGCGATGTCCCGTGAATCCATGACGGCGGCTGAGACCGCAATCGAGGTGAACGATGTCTGCTTCGCGTACGGCGGGCAGGAGGTTCTTCACAACGTTTCATTCCGCATCGGAAAGAAGTCGCTGGTCGCGGTGGTCGGACCCAACGGCGGCGGCAAGACGACGCTGCTGAAGCTCTTGCTGGGCGAACTCGCGCCGCGCTACGGCACGATCCGCGTCTTGGGCGGCGCTCCTGCGGAGACGCGTGTGCGGATCGGCTACGTGCCGCAGGCGGTGCCGTTTGACCCACGCTTCCCGGTTTCCGTGCGCGAGGCGGTGCTGATGGGACGGGTGGCCAAAAGCCGGTTAGGGCAGTACGGACGCGAGGATCATGCGGCTGCCCGCGACGCATTGGCGCGGGTGGGGCTGGCCAGTTTTGAAGGACGTTCGTTTGCGGAGCTTTCCGGCGGAGAGCGGCAGCGGGTGTTGATTGCGCAGGCGCTGGCGGGCGGTTCGGAGCTGCTGCTGCTCGACGAGCCCGTGGCCAACGTGGATCCCGAGCACACCAGCCACCTGTATGAACTTTTCAAGGCGCTGACGTCCGAGGTGACGGTGATGATGGTCTCGCACAACTTGAGTGTGGTGACGGGACATGCGACGCATGTGCTCTGCGTGAACCGCACGGCTGGCCTGCACGCGATCGGCGAGGTGGCTTCGGAGACCTTCACTGAGGCCTTCGGTGGCAGCCTGACCACCATCCGCCACACCTCGGATTGTCATGTATCGGATCCCTCGTCGGCCCTGCACGCGCCGCACCACGGCTGCGCCTGCGAAACATGCGAAACGGCGGTTTAGTGTCTTGCCGGACTACACGGCCTTGAAGGTCACACATGGGATGAGATAAACATTATTTTTGTTTATATTTTATTTTTTCTCCGGGTGGTGCGACAATGTTCAGTCACTATTCACACACAATAAGGGCGTTATTCAAATGATCGCGCAGTTCAAAATCAAGAATTTCCGGTCGATCCTCGACATGACCCTCGATTTTCGCTTTACCGAAGGCAAGGCCCCCAACGGCTACAAGCAGTGGGATACCCTGCCTTTCTTGGAAGCCGCAACCGGAGTCC
>JBBRJN010000038.1:0-11668 GCA_038219365.1 Kiritimatiellia bacterium
CTTACGTTTGCCATACGCCTCAAGCTCGCGTACGCGGGCATACATCGAGTCCACCGTGTCGCGCGGGCCATTGCGCTGGTTTTGGATCGCGCGGCCCGGATCGCGCGCCTTGATCCAGTCGTAGGCCTGGCCAAAAAAGTCGGATTCCACATTATTCTCGTTGCCGAGCGACCAGAAGATGATCGAGGGATGATTCTTGTCACGCTCGACCATGCCGATCTCGCGGTCCATCGCGGCGGCGCGGAAGCTCGGATCGATGACCGGATTGCGCGGCGAGTCTGCGAGCCCGTGGGTCTCAAGGTTGGCCTCGTCCATCACATAGAGCCCGTACTCGTCGCAGAGGTCGTACCAACGCGGGTCATTTGGGTAATGGCTGGTGCGCACCGCGTTGATGTTGTTTTGCTTCATGATCGTGATGTCTTGGATCATGCGGGAAAGCGGCACGGCGTAACCGTGGTCTGGATCCATCTCGTGGCGGTTTACGCCTTTGATGAGGATCGGCTGGCCGTTCACCAGAAGCTGACTGTTCTTCGACTCGATCTGACGGAAGCCCACCCGCTGCGGGATGGCTTCGAGTGTCTTGCCGCGTGCGTCCTTCAGCGTCAGCACCAGCGTGTAAAGGTTGGGCTGCTCCGCCGACCACAAACGCGGAGCCTTCACCGGGACGTTGAGTTGGAAGGTGTCGCCTACCGGCACCGCCCGGCCCTTGGCCACGCGTTCGCCCAGGAAGCTGCGGGGATACAGCTCCGCCTCCAGCGACACGCCCTGTGCCGCTGAACTGAGCGTGGCGTCGACCTTCAGATTCCAAACGCCCGCGTAGTCGCCCGCCGCACCCGTCTTCGTGCGCACAAAGAAGTCGCGCAGATGCGTCGCCGGCACGGACCAGAGATAGACCGGACGGGTGATTCCCGACAGGCGCCAGAAGTCCTGATCCTCCATATACGAGCCGTCGCACAGGCGATAGACCTGCACCGCCAGCGTGTTCTCGCCCTCTTTCAGCGCGGAGGTGACGTTGAACTCAGCGCCTTGCCGACCGTCCTCCGCATAGCCCAGTCGCTCGCCGTTGAGCCACACGTACAGGGCGGACCCGAATCCATCGAAATGCAAATAGACCGTGCGGCTCTTCCACCCTTTTGGGAGGGTGAAGGTGCGGCGGTAGGAGCTGACCGCATTACGCTCTTTGAACGTGGTGTAGCGTGGGTCGGGCTCACCCATCACGAAGGGCGGATCGACTTTAAAGTAGTAGCCGATGTTCTTGTAGAGCGGCGTGCCGTAGCCGAGAACCTCCACGCTCTCGGGCACCGGAATGTCTTTCCACGCCGCCACTGAAAAAGCGGGCTGATAAAAATTCTTAGGGCGCTGGTCAGGATGTGGCACCCAGCGGAACTTCCACGCGCCGTCGAGTGAGAGGAAGTAGGGCGACGCTTCGCGTGACGGCGCCTGCCGCGCCGCCTTGGCGGAGTCGAAAACCATCATGGTCGCGGTCGACTTTTCTGTCCCGATACGGAAAACACCCGGATTCTCCCATTCCGGGAGGCTTTCGAAGAGCGCAGGATTGTAGGTGGAGCAGGGTTTCATCGCGCCGCTCAGAGCGAAAGACGTCTCCACCCAGCAGGCGCGGACGCCGTCATCGCCCGCCGCGGTCAACCGCAACAGGCCCACACCCGCGAGGCTCACGTCGAACGCTTTCGTTGCCTCGCCCTTCTTCATCAGGCCGCTGCGCCACAGCTCTTTGCCATCGCCGTAAACAGCGAACTCCGCGCTGCCGTCGAGGGTGCCGCCCACGCCGACCTTGCCGGCGAAGCGTGTGGCTGACCCTTTGAGGATGCAGAGTTCATAAGGAGCGGGTAAGCTGAGGCCTTCGGCATACGTGACGCCCGATACCGCCAATGGGCCAAACTCTGGTTTTATGCCGACCATGGGTTTCCCGCACGAGGTGATTAACGACAGGTCGAGCGAAGAGATCCAGGCGTTTGCCCAACGTAAGGAGTCGATGGTACGAGGCTTTTCACTCTGATCGGTGATGAAACGTGCATTGAGCCAATCGGCGTGGTCCGCCGCGTTGCCGTCACGCCATGGGTCGACGCGCAGCAGCAGCGTCTTGTAGGCGGCGAGGTCCACGTCCACCGGGACAGGCACGTGGCCGCGCTTCATGGGCTCGCTTTGCCACAGCAGTCTTCCGTCGGCGATGACCTGAAAAACCATCCTCTTGTCAGCCTGATCGCTGGTGTCGTCCACGGCCACTTCGGCTCGGAACCGCTGCGCGCCGCACAGCTCCACGTAGAGTTCCGAAGGCGAGTGAGTCGCCAGGCCGTTGGTGTAGACCTGATCCGCAACTTTCAGACGACTCCCCAGCAGGTTGAAATCACGTGCCGCCTCTTTCCAGCCCTGTGAGGTCTTCGAAATATCGAGACTGGTCAGACAAATCTCTGCGGCCCACGCCCCCGTGGCCAACAGCAACCCTCCCCCAACACATAACGCCGTCAAACTTTTCATGTTCGCCTCCTAAATGGGTTTCAGTTTAGCCCATTACCCCGCACCCCCGCAACGCGAATCCGGCACCAAGGAGGAGTCTGAATTTAGGAGTTAGGGGTGGAAGAGGTAAAGACGCCTTATAAACCAAGGTGGCAGACCAAGGGCAGCTCGTCTGGGAATGACTTTTTAGCCAAGTAAATTGTATCCTCATGCATGAAGGCATGCCAACGAGTCCGTTGTAGTCGTCACAACGGTCTCATCTTCACGGTATTGCAACTCCTAACTCCTAAATTCTAACTCCTCCTTCAAATGCGGATTCAACAAAGCGAATCGCACCCGTGACCAAATACTGCCGTATTTATATTTGTATTAGTACGGCACCATGTGCCATAATTGCGCCATTCCTTTTGATAAAAGAGACCACTCTTCCGAGGTTAAGGTTTTCATTCGCAATGAAAAAAGAGGGATGGGCTGGCATGATCAGAACGAAAGCGTACGTTTGTAACCGGTGCAGGAAGGCCATTTCCTATACGGTTCTGGAGGGAGGGAAAACACTCCCGTGTATGTTCTGTGGTTTTACAGTAACCCTTCCCTCCGACAAGGACTTCCAGCCTGACGTTCCTGTCAGAAAACGCATGCGTCTATGGACGTTCCTTTTGCTGACCACAATGCTCACGGGTGCGGGCGGGTACCTGTTCTTCACGCACAGTGTCGAAGCCGCCACCGCCCGGAAGGCGCTTTCGGGATTGAGAGCGTACGTTTGCGCGTACTCCACGGTTGCTCCGGCTCCTGCCAAAGCGCATGGTTCGTGCGTCACCGTCTCCGTCAAAGAAATACATTATGATTGCCCTGATATCTATTATGTCGGCTTAAAAAAGACCTTGCGCGCCGAGAAGCCGGTCTTGTGCGTAGCACTTGAAATTGCCAATGTCGGAAAAACGCAGATTGGTTTTCATTCTTGGCGAATGCCTGAGGCGGCCGCTGACCAGACGAAAGCCACTCTGATCGATTGCGATGGAGCCGCTTATGGATTGGTCTCGTTTGGGGTCGACACCTTGCCTTCAGGCGTACAGCAGCGTAACGACCTTGCGCCCGGAGAGTCGTTCACTGACTGGGCTTACTTCATCGGTGACGAGAAACCACAGAAGGACCTTAAACTGACCTTGCCCTGCGAAAACATCGGTGGCCAAGGGGTTCTGCGCTTCTCGGTTCCTTGCAGCATGATCCGGTAGCATAAGTAGGGAACTAATCCTTTCTGTTGGAGAGATTACGAGCAGGCTTGCGATTACAAGTGACTTGGGAACATGAAAAACCCTTAGCGCCATTCTGGCTGGGTCATTGGAGATGCCAACGGGAACGCTGTGCGCGGTTCACATTTCACGGGCGGCACCGCTTTTCTCTAGGCTAGCAGCAGAAAGCGGCGTCGCGCGGGATACCGCTTGCCGCCGCACTCCAAAATTAAGAGCCCCGTTTAACGTCCAACAGAATAAAATCACAGCATCACAACGCCTGAAGCGCGTGGAAAACCGAGGTGAGGCGCTGCTCCGCGGTTTTGCCTTTCAGCAGCGGCAGGTGGCCCTTGACGAGCAGCGGCGAGCGTTCACGCTGCTGGTAGAAGTGGATCTTGTTCTCGCGCGTTTCAATGCGTCCGATTTTTTTCTGCGCTGCCAGCACGCGCAGTTCGGCCAGACGCAACAGCCGCAGCACTGCGGGTGGTGGCTTGCCGTAGCGATCCGTAAGTTCGGCCTGCAATACATGCACCTCCTTGACTGCTACCGCTTCGGCGATGCGACGGTGCAGGCTCATGCGGTGCGCCTCGTCTTCAACGTAGGTGTAGGGCAGGCAGGCAGAAGAGTCCGGGTCGATCGCCCCCGGCGAAAAGTCGAGGAAGTCGAGCGCGAGATCCACGTCCACCAGCAGTGGGGGCGCTTCGCCTTTGAAGCGGGCGATGGTGCGCCGCAGGAGCTGGCAGTAGAGCCCGAAGCCGATGGCCGCGATGTGGCCGCTCTGTGCCGCGCCGAGCAGGTTGCCTGCGCCGCGGATTTCGAGGTCACGCAGGGCGAGGTTGAAGCCCGCGCCGAGGCCGCTGTGTTTCTGCAGCGCCGCGATGCGCTGCCGCGCGTCTTCCTCGACATGTCCGTGCTCGGGGAGCAACAGCCACGCGTAGCCTTTTTGCGACGAGCGCCCCACGCGGCCCCTGAGCTGGTAGAGGTCGGCAATGCCGAAGCGGTCGGCGCGGTGGATCAGCATGGTGTTGGCCCGCGGAATATCGAGCCCGCTCTCGACAATGGTGGTGCAGAGCAGCACATCGATTTCGCCCGCCTCGAACTCACGCATGATGCGGGAGAGCGTGTTCGCGGGCATCTGGCCGTGCGCGATCGCGATGCGCGCTTCGGGGAGCAACTTTTCTAGGCGGTGCTGCATCAGCCCGATGGTGACCACGCGGTTGTAGAGGAAATAGACCTGGCCGTTGCGGTTCAGCTCTTGGCGAATCGCGTTGCGGATCACGGCATCGGTGTCGCGTGCGACTTTCGTCTCGATCGCCACGCGCTCGCGCGGTGGCGTTTGAAGCAGGCTCATGTCGCGCGCACCGGTCATGCTCATATAAAGCGTACGCGGGATGGGCGTGGCCGAGAGCGTCAGCACATCCACCACTTGCCGAACCTGCTTCAGCCGCTCTTTGTGGGTCACGCCAAAGCGCTGCTCCTCGTCGATGATCAGCAGGCCGAGATTCTGGAAGGTCACGTCGCTGCCGAGCAGGGCGTGGGTGCCGATGACGATGTCCACCTTGCCCTTGCTCGCGTCCGAAAAGATCCGCTTGCAGGTGGCGTGAGTGTGGAAGCGGCTGACCACTTCGATGCGCACGGGATAGGCGGACATGCGGTCGGTGAAGGTCTCGTAATGCTGCTCCGCCAAGACTGTGGTGGGCACGAGCACCGCCACTTGTCGTCCGTTCATGACGGCGATAAAGGCCGCACGCATGGCGATTTCGGTTTTGCCGTAGCCCGCGTCGCCGCAGATGAGGCGGTCCATGGGGCGCGTGGCCGCCATGTCGCGCTTGACATCCTCGATGACCTTCACCTGGTCAACGGTTTCCTGATAGGGGAAGCCGGCTTCGAACTCGTGCATCCAAGGCGGCTCGGGGTTGAAGGTGAGTCCCTCGACCACCTGACGCCGTGCCTGCGTGTCGAGTAACTCGGCCGCCAAATCGGCGACTGCGCGTTCAGCGTCGGCCTTTTCGCGTGTCCAGCGTTTGCCGCCGAGGCGGTGGAGCTTGGCGCTGTGGCCGGCCACGCCCACGTAGCGGCTGAGCAGGTGCGCATGCGAGACCGGCACGTGGAGCTTCGCGTTCTCGGCGTATTCGATGGTGAAGACTTCCGAGCGGTGGCCGTCTACCTCCACTTCGGTCGAACCGAGGAAGCGTCCGATGCCGTGGTCGAGGTGCACCACGAGATCGCCGGGTTCAAGGTCGGCGGCGTTCTCCACGCGTCCGCCACGTGTGACGGCGGTGGGGGAAGGTCGGCGCAACGCCTGCTTGCGCACGGCGTAGAGGTCGGGCTGTGCGGCCACGGTGAGACCGGGGAGCGTGAACCCGCCGGAGAGCGAGGCTCGGCGGATCTGCACGTGCGTGTCGGCCCCGAGTTCGCGGGCCAGCAACTCGCAGGTACCCGCGGTGTCGGCGCAGACGATGACGGTCTCTCCCGACTCCGCACGGCGTTCAAAATCGACGAGTAGCCGTTGCCGCGCCTGCATCAGCAGCTCTGGATGGTGCGCCTCGCCGGCACCTAGGTCGGCGAGGCTGGGCAGCGCGGCGATCTCCAACGCCAATGCAGGCGTTCGCGCGGGCGGAGGATCGCCAGCGAAGAGCTGAAGCCAGGGCTCGCGTGCCGTGATGTGCTCCGTGAGTTGTGCCCACGAAAGCGGGTGTCGGACACCTTCCGGCGGAAAGAGCGTGCCCGCGCGGATGCGGTCGTGGTCCAGCCAGAGCACGGCGGCATGCGGCGGCAGCAGGTCGGCCAGCTGAACGGTCGCCAAGTTGTTCTCGGAACACGGCGGCAGCCAGACCTTTTCACGCTTCTCGACCGAGCACTGGGTGGCGGGATCAAAGGTGCGGAGCGATTCCAACTCGGTGCCGAAGAACTCAGCACGCCAGGGTGCGGGGGCGGCGGGCGGCCAGACATCCAACAGGCCGCCGCGTACAGCCAGTTGGCCGGGTTCGCCGACATCCATCACGCGCGCGTAACCAGCGGCGACGAGCTGCGCGATCAGGGCATCGAAGGGATAATGCGCGCCGGCGCGCAAATGGACTGAAGCCTCTTCCACGGCGTCGGGGGCAGGCGCGGGCTGAAGCAGGGCCTGGAGCGACGTGACGATGACCGTGGCAGGGTGCGGCGTTTCCCGTGTGCCGGGGCGGAGCATCTGGATGACTCGCAGGCGTATGCCAGCAGTTTCGGTGTCATCCTCCATCTGCTGCGGAAAGAGAGCAGGCACCACCCCGCTGTCGCGTCCGAGTGCGCAGAGGTCGCCATAGACGCGCTCGAGGTCAGCGGGGCCGGCGGTGACTGCCAGCGCGAGGCGGGAGGGCGCTTGATGCGCAAGGGAGGCTGCGGCCAGCGCGGCGCTGGCACCGGGCAAAGCGGGAGAGGCCAAGCGCTTGGACCCGCGTGGCAGGGTCGGCGTCAGTAGGTCGGTGAAGAGCTGTGAAAGAGAAAACACAGGATTATCTTAGCCGATCGCCTTCGGGATGTCGAACGCGGGAAAGACGGGAGTCGACTCCCAGACTTGAATTGACTCGAATCGACACGAGCCGAATCAGGTCGTCTCGTGTCGATTCTATTTCGTCTCCAGGATTCCGTCGCCGGCGGGGTAGTGCGAGCAGCCCCAAAAAGTTTCGCCGGTGCGGAAACCTTTCCTGACGGTATGCATGCGCATCGGCGCTGCGCATTTGGGACAGGCCGGACTTCCGCTGGCTTCGTTTCGCACCTTGTTGCGCTCCTGCGCCATACGCGCTTTTCATTCGCTGGCGTCCGTGTTCCCGGCGTGTGTGGCCGCGTCCGGTAGGGACGGATCCCCGAGCCGTCCGCCGGTCCCCGTCTCCTCAAATGCGTAGCTGCAATGCCCTGCGGACGTTTCGGGGAAACGTCCCTACCCGTGGCGCACTAGCGTCCCCGCGAGCCGCCACAATTTTTGCAAGCGCCTCGCTGTTTTAATCAGGAAATCAGGACTGGACAAGCGCGACGGGGATGCCCATTACCCTTTATTTTTAGCGTCACAAAACCTTTTCGGATAGGGTCTAATTAGCGGAATCACTTTGTGAAGCTTCAACAATTTGACTAACTGAACCCCACTCAACAGGATCTGCCTTTGCTTCTTTTACACCGAACACAGCACTGGCCCCAATCATTCCTGTCAAAGCGAGTTTCTTTAGCAAAGCCCGTGCCGCGCCTGAGTCCCGTGTCCGCAAAGGTGAGATGGCGGTCCGGAAGGATGAACGCAGAACGTCCCGTAATAGATGAGGGTCGACAGCATGAAGGTGTCGAGCGAGCGGTGACCACCGTGCGGCACAAAGAGATTGCTGGGCATGGGGGACCTCCTTTTTTGAAACGTATCGACGCGAGTCGACTCCCCGACGGGAATCGACTCGAATCGAATCACGTCGTTTCGGGTCGATTCGCGTCGCTCTCGTCTGCCGTCTCCTGCACTGTTTCAAGTGCGGGCGCGTCCGGCGTCGTCCCCTCCACTTCCTCCGCGTCGGCGACGCTGACGGAAACGAGGGTGGCACCTTCGCCGAGGTTCACCAGGCGCACCCCTTTGGCGGTGCGGCCGATGACGCGGATCTGGTTCACCGGTGAACGCACCATCATGCCGTTGGAGGTGATGGAGATCATCGACTGGTCATCATGCACGGCGAGGGCGGCCACGACCAGGCCGTTGCGCCCGTCGTCGTCCTTGATTGCGATCATGCCGCCGCCGCCGCGGTGGTGCGGCGTGAACCCGCTGAACTCGGTGCGCTTGCCGTAACCGTTCTCGGTGGCGATCAGAAGGGTCTCCTCGTCGTTCACGATGTCAAAGGAGCGTACGGCGTCGCCCGCCGCCAGGCGGATGCCGCGCACGCCGGCCGAGGCGCGGCCCATGCTGCGCACGCTGGTCTCGCGTTCAGAGCCGTCCGCGTCGGTCTTCTTGAGGGAGACGGGGAAGCGGATGGCCTTGCCGTTGGCGGTGACCAGCAGGATGTGGTCGGTCTCGCGAACGAGACGGACCTGGATGAGGCGGTCGTTCGCGGTCTGCTCAGCGGTCTCGTCCTGTTCTGCGGCTTCGTCCTTATCCGGCGTGTCGCCGTCGTCCTCATCGCCTTGAAGGTCCTTGAACTTGATGGCGATGATGCCTTTGCGGTTGACGTTGCTGAAATCGATGAGCGCGGTGCGCTTGATGATGCCGTTCTCCGTGGCGAAGAAGACGCCCTCGCCGGTCTCGAAAGAACGGATCGGCAGCAAGGCCACGACGGATTCGCCTTCGCGCAGCTCGATCAGGTTGACGATCGGTTTGCCGAAAGAGGTGCGGGGAGCCTCGGGAATCTCGTAGGCCTCCTTCTTAAAGACGCGACCCTGGCTGGTGAAGAGGAGCAGGGTGTCGTGGGTTTCCGCCACAAACACGGTGTCGATAAAGTCCTCATCCTTGATGGCCGCGCCGGTGATGCCCCGGCCGCCGCGCTTCTGCTCGCGGTAGACGGTCAGCGGCACGCGCTTGACGTAGCCGCGCTGGCTCAGCGTGATGACGCAGGGCTCATCGGCGATGAGGTCCTTGATGTTGACCTCGCCCTCCAGCGGCACGATCTCGGTGCGGCGCACGTCGCCCCGCTTGGTGGAGGTCACGTACTTGGCCTTGATGTCCGCCAGGTCCTGCTTGATGAGCCCGTAAATCTTCGCGGGGTCTGCGAGCAGGCTCGTGAGGTAGGCGATGCGTTCGCACAGTTCGCGGAACTCGGCTTCGACCTTGTCGCGTTCGAGGCCGGTGAGCTGGTAGAGGCGCATTTCGAGGATCGCGTCCACCTGCTTGTCCGAGAAACCGAAGCGCTCGATGAGGCGGATTTTCGCCTCGTCGCGGTTCTTGGAGGCGCGGATGATGGCGACCACGTCGTCGAGGTGGTCGAGCGCGATGAGCAGGCCTTCCAAGATGTGCTTGCGTGCCTCGGCTTTAGCCAGCTCGAATTTGGTGCGGCGGGTGATCACCTCGAAGCGGTGGTCCACGTAACAGCGGAACAGCTCCTTGAGGGTCATCACTTTGGGACGGCCCTGGTCGATCGCCAGCATGTTCGCGCCGAAGGTCGTCTGGAGCTGCGTGTGCTTGTAGAGGTTGTTGAGCACGACCTGGCCGAGCGCACCGCGCTTGAGTTCGATCACCACGCGGATGCCGTCGCTGGAGCTTTCGTCGCGGATATCGGAGATGCCCTCGATGACCTTCTCGTTCACCAGGTCGGCCATCTTCTCGATCATGCTCGCCTTATTCACCATGTAGGGAATTTCGGTGATGATGATCGCCTCTTTGTTCTTGTACTCGACGATCTCCGCCATGCCGCGGATCATGATCGAGCCGCGCCCGAGCTTGTACATGGCCTCGATGCCGCGGGTGCCGCAGATCGTCGCGCCGGTCGGAAAGTCCGGGCCCTTGACGAACTGCATCAGGTCGTCGATCGTGCAGTCGGGATTCTCCACATAATGCGTGATGCCGTCCACCAGCTCGCCGAGATTATGCGGCGGGATGTTGGTGGCCATGCCGACAGCAATGCCGGTCGAGCCGTTAAGCAGAAGGTTGGGCAGGCGTGCGGGAAGGACCGTGGGCTCAAGGAACTCTTCGTTGTACGTGGGCTTGAAGTCGACGGTGTCCTTCTCTAAATCATCGAGGATCTCCTCGGCCAGACGGTCCATGCGCACTTCGGTGTAACGCATGGCTGCGGGCGGGTCGCCGTCGATGGAGCCGAAGTTGCCCTGCCCGTCCACCAAGGGGTAGCGCATCGAAAAGTCTTGGGCCATGCGCACGATGGTGTCATAGACCGCCTGGTCGCCGTGAGGATGGTACTTGCCGATCACGTCACCGACCACACGGGCCGATTTCTTGTAGGCCTTGTTCCAGGCGTTGCCCAGCTCGTTCATGGCGAAAAGCACGCGGCGGTGAACCGGCTTCAGCCCGTCACGCGCATCGGGCAGGGCGCGTCCGATGATCACGCTCATCGAGTAATCGATGTACGAGGAACTCATCTCGTCTTCGATGTTGATGTTGTTCATGCCGTGGTCGGCAGCACCTTCAACCGGCTTCATATCATCGCTCATAGTCGCTCTCCAAGGTTCAAAAATTGGGTATTTAATTTACCATGATCCGCGTCCAGGAACCATCTCTAAACGCGATTAAGCCAGCAATTCTAATTTTGACTTCCCTAAACACGGAAGGACGGTCTACGGCGGGGGCAGGTCTTAAGCGATCGATTGTTCATATCACACCTCGCAAAGTGTGATAGTCATGGGCTACGGCGGGGGCCGGACCGCCGGCGACGCGCCATGTGGGAGACACGCGCACGCCTGCCACAGGCCTTACGTTCGCCGGGCGTCCGAGACGTACCGCCCGTACGTGCGGTGCCCGCCATGTGGGCGACACGCGCGCACGCCTGCCACACGTCGTACGTTCGCCGGGCGTCCGAGACGTACCGCCCGTACGTGCAATGCCCGACCCGGACCGCCGCCCGGTCCATGCCAGTACGGCGGGACGTCCATGCCCGGGAGCGCAGCGTACGGGCCGGACCGCCGGCGACGCGCCATGTGGGCGACACGCGCACACGCCTGCCACACTCCGTACGTTCGCCGGGCGTCCGAGACGTACCGCCCGTACGTGCGGTGCCCGACCCGGACCGGCACCCGGTCCATGCCAGTACGGCGGGACGTCCATGCCCGGGAGCGTAGCGTACGGGCCGGACCGCCGGCGACGCGCCCATGTGGGCGACACGCGCGCACGCCTGCCACACGTCGTACGTTCGCCGGGCGTCCGAGACGTTCCGCCCGTACGTGCAGTGCCCGGCCCGGACCGAAGACCGTACGATACCAGAACGGCGGGTCGACCATGCAAGGGAGCGGAGCGTACGGTCAGGACCTCCGGCGACGCGCCCCTGTGGGCGGCGCGCGCGCGCGCCTGCGACTCGGCGTAC
>JBBRJN010000039.1:0-11621 GCA_038219365.1 Kiritimatiellia bacterium
AGCCTGGTTCGAATAGCACCCGAAGCCGACTACGTCGGGGCGCCTCGTGAGCAGTGCCCGGCGCAACGCCTCAAAGGGCTTCCGCTCGTGAGAAAGGTCGAGTATCCCGGCGCGGTGCGGAGGCGGCACGCCACCTGCGACGATCTCCAAATCGAGCGGTTCAAGGTGGAGAAAAGCATGAAACCGGCGGGAGAGTTCCAGAATCAGATGGGGCCTTATCAACAGAACATGCATGTGACCTCTATGGCTGGCGCGTTGCCACGACGAGCCGATAACCGTACTGATGGTTTGTGATCACCATTCCCGTCGGCACCAGCCCGGCGGGGCCGCACGCGTATTCACGATACTCGATTGTCCACAGGCGGTGACCTTTCTCAAAGCGGATTTTCTCGGCGAGGCGGCCGTCGCGCCAGGCATACCGGTACTCCGTTACGCCTGTCGCATCTGACGCAGCGTAAACCAGCCGCCCGCCCTTGGCCCTACAGGGCGAGCCCGCCGCCGGCTGCCAGTCGAAGTAAGCATGCATCATATCGGCCCCCGCAGCCTGTGCCAAATCCCCGCCGCGCTTCGCCAATTCGGGATGGACAAACCGCCCCTCCGCATGGCCCTCGACACACACGACGTCGAACAGTTTGACGCCGAGCGGCGTCAGGCAGGTGACGGCGAACGAACGCGTCGGCAGATTTACAGAGGCCATGCCGAGCGCGGTCAGCTCATGCAGCCTGTAACTGAAGACGAGCGCGTTGACCTGCTCAAACCTCGGTGCCAGCCGGGCGGCGAAGCGAGCGGGCACATCGGCCAACGCTCCGCTGCCAAGGGCGAACGGTTCCGGCTCGGGAAACGGGCGGGTCACACAACCTGCCAGGACCGTACACGATAGAGCCATCGCACAGGTTATTGCACGCATGCGTCTTCCCCTTTCTCGTCCGCCGCCGGCGGGTTGAGACGCGGCCACACTGTCTGCAGTGCGGGCAGGACCAGCCACGCGTAGAGATACCCTGCAGAGACGCCGGAGACCAGCGTCACGCCGATCGAAAAGAAAGCGGGGTGACGTGCCAGCAACAGGACGGCGGACCCCAATACCGTTGTTAGTGCAGACAAGGTAACCGCGCGGAACGTGTCGCGCCGCATCCCGCGGCGTTGCGCATAAACCATGCAGATTCCATAGTCGACGCACAATCCGAGGAGCATGATGCCGGCGATCAGGTTCGAGATGTTGAGCGGCAGGCCGAGAAGTGCCATGCCCGCTCCGCCCCACACCATGCCGGCCACAGCAGGAACCGCCGAAAGAAGTATCATGCCCACGCGTCGGATCAACACCACCGTAAGCACCATAATCATCAGTGTCGCAACCAGTGAGATTTGGAAGACTTCATGAGCGATGGTTTTTGACAGCGTCTTTGAAAACGCATTCCGAGAGACAACGCGCAGCGACGGAATCGCTTCGCGCAACTTCTGTGCGGCCGCCAGACACCGGGGCTCGTCCGGAATGAACGTGGTCACGCGCGTGATGCCGTCCTGCGCGTGGACAAACCGCTCGCGCAGCGGCTTGAGGAACCCGATGGGCTCGGTCGCGCGGTCAGCGGGTGTATTCCGCCACGTTGCGAACAGGCCCCAAAACGCCTGGAACGCCTGCTCAGAGAAGTCCAGCGCGGCAGACTCCCGTTCCAGGTTTTCACGGAACGCCCGAACCCGCTCATCCGTCCAGTACGCAGCCCACGCCGTGCGCCGCGCCCGCCGGGTTTCGTCCGACGGACAGATGGGCGACAGGCTGGAAATCTCTGTGGCCGGGACGCCAGCAGCCAAGAGTCCGGCGTAGACCCGGTCGTTCAGGCGAAGCGCCGTGTCCTCATCTTTCGCATCCACACAGAGGATCGCAGCCAGCGATTCTCCGCCGCCCCAGACCAACATCGCGCGTTTTTCCTCAGCCAGCGTGCTCTGCGGCGTACCGTCCAGCTTCGCGACATCCGTGTCTAGTTTCAAGCGGGAGACCAGCCAAAGGCCAGCCACGAAAATGACGCCAGCCAAGACAATAATCGTCCATGCGCCGAACCGCGAATGCTCAAACGAGGTAGCCTCGGCACTACACGCCTCTGCCTTCTTGATAAACAGGGGAAGGACCCAGCACGCATAAGCCAGCGAGATAAGAATAGCCAGCGAGGCAAAAAGCCCCAACTGGCGATAAGCGGGCATCGACGAAAAGCAGAAGGCCACAAACACGCAGAGCGTTGTCAACGCGCTCAGCGTCACCGGCAGCCGTATCATCTTGAGATTCCGCTCGGCGTGCGCACCCCGCGCCACGACATAGGTGTGAATCCCGTAATCAATCGCGATTCCGGCGATAACGGATCCGAACCCCACCACAATATAAGAGAAACTGCTGAACGCGCTCGCCGCCAAAGCCAAAGCCGGGGCGCTGGCGATAACCGGTATCAGCACAATGCCGATGGAGCGCCAATCGCGATAAAAGCCCAAGAACAGAACCAGAAAAACGACGGTGACAGCCGTGCCCGTAATCCGGATGTCGCGGCGGATGATCGCCTCGTTCCCAGCCGTGTGCAGATGCCCGCACACCAGCCGTGACTCGACGCCGGGCGGGAGTCCGGCGGCGCATGCCTCGAGATGCTTCAGCAGCACGCGCACCCCGGCCGAGTCCATCATGAGAACAGGCGTCTGCAGAACCAACAGCAGATGGCGGCGCTCCTGATCCATCAGGTGGTGTTGCACAGGTACAGCGCGATATCCGAATGAAGCGACAGCCGCCATGATCTTCTGCACCGTGCGACCGTTCCAATCCAAGGGGTCCGCCCGTGCCGCCGAGGCCGCGAACATCCCTTCCGGCTGCTGCACCCGCCGGCGTAGCGCTTCCAAGGACCGTTGAATGCCGGTAGCCGAGGTGTCCGCAGCCAGTCGCTCAAAATCGGGGCTCTCCGTGTAGTCCGGCATCTGGCGCGCCAGTCGCACGAAGTCCTGTTTGAGCTCATCCATCCCGAGGCCAGTGTTCATGGGAGTCACCAGCGCGGGATCAAGTGACGCCGCATAACGGTCGGCTGCCGCAATGAGCGCGTCGGGGTCGGCAGAGGCATCGCGCATCGAGAAGGTGACCAGCATTTTGTCCGCGACTTGAATCTGGCGGAGAAAAGTAAAGAGATCTCGCAGTTCCGAACGGTCCGGCAGCATCACGTCGATGCGCCCGTCGAACTTCAGGAACGGCAGGCACGCGCACGAGACCCCCGTGATCAAAAGCACCGCCCCCGCGACGAATGTCCGGCTTTGCAGCTTGTTATGGGCCCACGTTCTGAACGACAACGGCACTACAGCTCCCACTCCTTTGGCTCGAACGGCACATTGACGAGGGTCTCTTCGAACTTTAGAAGCGTTTCGTCGCCGCCCGTCTCGTCGATCTGGATCGCCGCGATGTAACGCTTGTCCTCACGGAAAGTCACTGTCACCGCCTTCAACATTTTTGCGGGAGGCGTCTCGGGCTTGGGCGTGAAGACGAAAACGGCGGGCGACTCCGAGCGCTGGACGATGTCGTAGTCTTTGGCGAGCATGCTGTAATGCCCGCCGAACCAGGCCCGCAACTGTTCGGTCACCGCCGAGAAAACCGGATTGCTGGCCAGCGGGATCTTCTGCGTCTTGCCGGTCTCGCCATCCCACTGCTTCGCCTGCTTACCGTCAATCAGCAGCACGTATCTGATCGGACTCTCGACCCGCCATAGAAGCTTGTCCGGGGGCTCAACCTGAATCACGCCCCGTGTGATCAGCGCGTTCTTGAACAGCGCGAGTTTCTTCTCCTGTACGAAGCGGGTCCGGACCGTTTTCACTTCCGACAGCGCCGTCTCCAACCGGCTCAGGACGGCATTCGTCTGCCCATCCCCCAAGGCACGGGTGCCTGGAACAAGCGCGGCGAACAGCACAAAAAAAGATGCCGACCACCCGCGTAAAAGGAGAGTTTTCCGCATCATTCCTCGTGCCATGTTTTTAACTCCGCTTTTGAGACGAGCGTCCCTTCGCGCCGGACTTCGGCACGCACAACCCCGAAGGTGCCCAGACGGGCCTCCTTGTACAGGGAGACGGTCAGTTCGTCGCCGACACGGACGGCTTCGTATACGTTGAAATCGCGCGCCCCGACCAGCATGCCGCGCTGCTCGATGCCGTCATGCCGCACCTGACACCGATAGCCGTGCAGCGCCGCCGCAGCCTGCGCCATCAGCTCAAGGTGCGCGGCTTCCGCCAATCGGCCATCCCGGCAGTGCGGGTTCGTCGCCGCAACGGAGGCTGTCACCGTCGCCGTGCGCTCTGCGACGGCGGTTAGCGCGTCGACCATCCGCGCCGGCGGCTGGTGCGGCACAAGCCGCTCGGCGGCGATCGGCAACGCGCTGCAATCGACCTGCCCCTGATTGTGCCAGCAGAGCGGATCGGAGCCCAAATAATTCCCGGTCAGCTGGAACGCCGCACCCCGGCACCCATAACACGAGGCGGCTTCCTCGCACTTCCCGCACGCGCCTTGGATCGTCTTCTCGTGGTTGCGCAAATCCGCGATCACCTCGCTGTCGGCCAGAATCTTCGCGAGCGGCTGCTGGCGGATGTTGCCGACCGGAAGCGAAACGCCGACGCAAGGCATCACATCGCCCGCGGCGTTCACCAAGCAGGAAAATGAATGCCGCAGACAGGCGTTCCCCACCAGGGGTGGCTGCGCTTTCCACACGCGCCCGAACAGGTCGCGGTCCATAGCCCGGACCGTCTCAAACAGCCGACGCGTCTCTTCCACACTCGGCGACAACTCGTGCCCGCCTTGCCGCGCCCTGCCTTGAGGGGTAATCATCTCGAAATACGGCTCGATGCCCTCCGTGCGCATCCAGCGCCACAGCTCCGGAAGCTCCCCGATATTCTGCCGGCAGATCACGGTGCTTAGCGCCATGCTGACCGAAGCCGAAGGGTACCCGGACGCCCGGAGGTTCTGATACGCCGACTCCATGACAGCGGCGGCACCGTCCACACCCGCCAACCAGTCCTGTATCCGGTGGTCTGAGGAGTGCCATTTTAAAACGACATGCACGCCCAGCTTGAACAACCGGTCCGCCATCGGGGGCGTCATGTTCGACCCGTTGGTGAACAGTTCCACGGCCAGCCCGCGACTGCGGATCCACTCGCACAGCGCAGGTGTGAAATCATACAGCATGGGCTCCCCGCCTAGCAGAATGATCTTCCTTGCACCCATGGCCTGCGCCTGCGTGATGACATCGCGCAGCTCCTCATGCGTCAGCTCGTGCTTGTCGCCCGGGGCCTGTGCGTGGCAGTCTCCGACGTAGCAGTAACGACACAAGAAGTTGCAGACGGTTCCGACTTCGATTTCCATGGTCAACAGACCGTTTTCCGCTTTCGTTTTTAAAACGTCCGCCGCAGAAAACTCACTGCCGAACAATACTGACGCACAACTCATTTCACGCAACCGCCTTTTTGTTTTTAAGCCGTGCTCATTATGACAGATGAGCGCCTTCGCTTCACCGTCTTTTTTAGAGAAACGGGAGGCACTGTCTGGCGGCGGCCTCACCCGACGCCATGCAAACACCCATTATCCGGGCCGATGCGGCAGCCTCGCTGTCAGCCGAGATCGCCGCTCCGGCGCAAAGCAGGTTGGCCGGGCCCCGTTCCGGCCGCAGACACCGGGCAGGAATATCAGACCAGTCGCCGGCCGGTAGATAGCGATAACCGACGCCGCTCCGGACATCCCAGTGCTCGACTGGCCACGCGTTGCGGACAACGCCATCGGGGAACTTCCGTGCCGACAGCACATCCTGCCCAGTCAGCACATACTCCCCGCGCAGGTGGCAGGTCTCCCGTTCCAGCACGGCGGGAAGAAACGCCACCATCCGCGCGCTGCGGAACGCGGGGAGCCCCTTCAGAACGCCAAAGGCCGACGCGGCATCGTGTCGGGCGCGCTCCGCCGAAGGCGATGGCACCGCCAGTTTGATCCACGCCGCCCCAGGCTTTGCCCCGGGCTCGTATGTCGTAAAGGCGAGATGGTGCGGAAGCCTTGCAGCCTCGGCCTCGCGCCGCAATAGCATCGGGACCTCGATGGACAATCCGAAGGGCCCGGCTTTCAGGTCGTCGATGCCGTCAAGTTCTAAACCGAATCCCGCCAAGGCTGGCGTCGCCGGCCAGATGACGTCGGCTCCCGCCATGCGGCAGACCGCCGCGCTGCCGGTGCAGTCCACCGCTGCTTTCAGCCGCAGGGAAAGCCCTGACGACAGAATCATCTCAACGGCCTTACCCCCGTCGCACAGCACCTGTAAAGGCTCTTCGCGGCGATACACGCGGATGTTTGTTTCGTGTGCGATTCGCTCTTCCGCACAGGCCTCGAGAGCCGCACCACCCCCGAACGGAAGAACCCAGACGCGCCCGCGGCGCACGGCCCTTTCGCAGAGGCGCCCCTGCGCCAACCGCTCACAAAAATCCACCGTCGTCTCCCCGTGGAGCGGCTCACCCGGGCGCTCGCCATCGGCAAGAAAAAGGCCGCACACGAAGCGGTGCAGACCCTTGGCAGCCGCACCCCCGATTTGGGCATGAGCCTCGACCAAGGCCACGCGCGCTCCCAGGCGCGCGGCGGTCAGCGCCGCGACAATCCCGGACGACCCCGCACCGACCACCACGATGTCAACCGCTTCAGTCATAGGCACTCCGCCGACACATTAACCTCGGTCCGCGGCCTCATCCAAAAGTCGCGCGCGAAAAGATTTCATCAGAGCCGCGGCCTCTTCTTCGGACAGGATTCCCTCGATATACGACAGGACCGCGTGGTAGCTGCCGCCGCTCTGATTCAGAATGAGGCCGATCCCTGGCGGAGCGGGAGTGACCGGGAAATGGATCTGAGTCCGCACGCGGCATCCCGTCACCGACGGAGTCTTCACTGCTGACTCCCCTAGGCAGGTGAAGCCGAACGAAGACAGCCGGTTGCGGTAGAAACGGATAAGAAACCGCCAATACATGCGGGTCGGCAGGATTCTCATGAGGAGGTTGGCATCTTCGATCGCGGAAGGCATGCCCTCTTTTGCCTGGCTCACCAACTGCTCGCGCACGATGACCGACAGCGCATCCCTGTCGGCCGCCGCCGCAACCGGGAATTGGAAAAGGAGGAACGAAAGGTCGTTGAAAAAAAAATGCGGGGTCCGGTCCGCGGCCTTCGGCTTGGCCGCCGAGACAGACACGACGAAGCTGGCGTTAGGCGCCGCTCCTTTGCTGAAGAGCGGGCGGAACACCGACGCGGCCGTGGCCAGCACATACGGCGTGAACATCAGATAACCCGCGACCTCGAACGCCCGCTTCCGGAGCAGCAGCGACTCCTCCGCGCTGAACGCCTCCACCTTAAACCGGAACGGCCTCTGTAACGCGTCACGCGGCATGGCCAGCCAAGAGGTGCCGCCCTCCGCTAGCCGCCGCATCATCCGGTTGATCTTCTGTCCGCTCTTGAACCTCTGTCCCCACTGGTCCAACTGCGCCGAGGCCGTCTGTCGCGGCGGAGGGAAATCCGCTTCGCAGGCTTCGCCGTTGGCCTGGCGGAAAAACAGGTTAATGAAACGCTCCGCGCCAACCGCGTCGAACAGGCAATGGTCGAACGAGAAAACCAAGACGCACGCCTCGGTTCCTACCTGCACGAAATCAAGTGCCGTCTCCCATCCGCGCCGCTTCGCGTGAGCGTTGATCAGCGTCTCGATCTGCCGCACGATGTCCGGCAGCGTGGCGTCTCCCGGCAAGGCGCTGCGCCCGATGTGAAGCGGGTTTTCCGGATTCGCCGTCACCGCATACCTCCAGTAAGGCGCGAGGCACCAACACCGTGCGAGCGCACCCCACAACACCGGAAACCGTGCGCAAAAAGCCTTGAACGCCGCAGCGAGCCGGTCCACATCAGGAACGCCTTCCAGAAAGATCGCGACCTGAAACACGCACCGCCGTCCAGTCGTTTCGACAGTCCCTTGGCTTAGCGCGGCGACGCACCAGTCGGCACCGCTCAGATAACGTTTGTTGGGTGAGCTTGGAACTTTCATTTCTGCGTGGCCAGCACAATGCGTTGCGTCAATACGGAGAGCGAGGCGAAATCGTCTTGGGAGAGCCCCGACGACATCAGCGACAGATTGAACTGCTTCTCGATGAATACGAGAAGGTCGACGAAACCCATGGAGTCGAGGCCCAGCGCATGCAGGGGGAGGTCCTCCGCCACATGCTCGGCATCGGTCCCCACCAACAGCGCCACGCGGGACCGCAGTTTGAGCATCACATCGTCCGCTGTTACGGGCATAGGCTTTTTCCTAAGCTTTCTTTATGCATGAAGGGTAATCACACGACTGCGCGAACCGCACGTGGAGACAACTTGCAACGCTCCGGCCCTGAAGCCCATCCCTGCGGCCGACGGGAACCCGCCGGTTTCTAACGGCAGCGCGTCCGGAAAGAACCGGGCTTCCCGCCGCATCAAGGCTGCCGTCACCAGATGGAAAGCCGCTCCGATGCGCGTGCTTCCCCAGAGCGGGGCGTAACTGAAAGCCGGGACTTCGGGACGCGCGAGCGAACCCAGGGCCGCATCGTCTCCGCCCAACGCCCCCGTATTCAACAAATGGCAAGCCGCCCCGGACGACACCGCGTGTCCTACCGACACCCGCATGGACCCCGCGCTCTCCAGTCGGAAGAAGGCGGCCCCTTCGCCGGGAACCGCCGCCGCCCGCCCCGCGAACGAGGGCCGCACAATTCCGTCCGGTGCCGTCTGCCATTTTCGCCGGACAACATGGGCCAACACGTCCGAAACCTCATCGGCCGCCCCGACGAGCACCGCTTCGCACCGCCCGCTCTCTAGCCAGCACTCGGCCAACGTAAGCGCCTCTTCGAACGGCATCGCCAAATCCGCCAGCGAAAGCACCGGGCCATGTAGCCCCGCCGCCGTTGCGATCATCGAGGCTGCCGCCGCATGGACCGACTGGGAAAAAACGGTGGGCGAGGTCTTCGCGTCCCCAAAATCCAACATCTCGTTAACGAAACGAAAAACGGTCGCGTGCGGTCCGAACGCGGTCGCGAGAATGATTCCTGTGCGCAGCGGATCAGCCCCGCACCCTTGCCACGCTTCCATCGCCGCCAACAGCGTCATCTTGCAGAACCGGTCCGCACGACGCGCCGGCGCCAAAACAGGATTGCCCGCGAACGCCGACGGCGGCACCGTCAAAACACGGATGCCCTCTTTCTCTAGGGGCTTGCCTTCCAGCGGCTGTCCGGCCAGCAAGGCCTCCCGCAGAGCCGCTACGCCCGCGCCTCCGGCAAACACCGCGCCCATCCCCGTGATGTTCATGGCCGCCCTCCTCGTCGGGCAATCACAAAAGCCGCGTTGTTGCCCCCGAAAGCCAAAGAGGTCGAAACCGCATACGTCCGTCCGACGGCCGTCACTTCGGTCAGCGGGACAAACGGAATCGCCTCATCGCGCGTCTCAAAACCGAGGCTGGCGGGAATCCATCCCTCGCGCAGGGCCAATGCCGTGAAGACCGCCTCGATGCCTCCGGCGGCCCCCAGCGTGTGTCCGGTGTACCCTTTGGTCGACACCACGCGCACGTCTGAGCCGAACACCCGCGCCAGCACGCCGCCCTCGATCCGGTCGTTCTCCCGGGTCGCCGTCCCATGCGCGTTGACGAAATCAACCTCTTCCGGACCGATCCCCGCATCCTTTAACGCGGAGCGGACCGCCAGTTCCAGCCCGAGTCCCTCGGGATGCGGCGCCGTCAGGTGATACCCGTCTGAAGCGCCTCCGGAACCCGCCGCGACGAGCGCCGTGGTCCGGCCGCGGCGAACCGCGCTCGCCTCGCGCTCCAGCACCGCGACGCCCGCCCCCTCGCCCAGATTGAGTCCTTGCCGGTCCCGGTCGAAAGGGCGGCACGGCAGGGGACTGGTCACTCCGAGCGCGAAGAATCCGCTCGCGGGGATCGCGCTCAACTCGTCCGCTCCGCCCGCGAGCACCGCGTCGCACAAGCCTGCCCGCAGCCACGCCAGCGCCACGCCCATCGCGTCCGTTCCGGACGAGCAGGCGTTCACGACCGTCATTGCCGGGCCTTCCGCACGCACCTCGCGCGCAACGCGCTCGGCAAGGCTTCCCGAGGCAAACCGCTCAGCCGCCTCCAAAGGCGGGTTGCCCGTCGCACGGTAGTCCGCGTAGAACGCGATGTCGTTCAGCTGACACGCCACCGTGGTTCCCAAGCAAACCCCCAAACGAAAACCCGCGGGCAGAGGAGACAACCCGGCGTCAGCCAACGCCTGCCGGACGGCCGTCATCGCCAAGTGGAACGTGCGGTCGACTGCCGGGACTTCCCCCGCCACCGCAAACATCGGCACGGGCGCCGGGAGCTCCGCGACCGCACAAGGAACCAGTGTCGGGCGGACCGCAGCCCGCAACATCTGCAACGCTGACGCGACATCCGCACCCGCAGCGGAAATCACGCCCAATCCGGTTATCGCGACCACAGCACTCATATCCGCTCGAATGCAGCCCTCACGCGCGGGTCTTCTCGTAAATATATTCGGCCAAAGAGTTCACCGATTGAAAAACACGACGTCCCACATCCATGTCTTTGATCTCGACCCCGAAATGCCGCTGCAGGATGACCACGATCTCGACCGCGTCTAATGAGTCGAGCCCGATGTTGCCGCCAAAAAGAGGCGCGTCGTCCTGAATCTGTTCAGCCGTCACATCCTGAAGGTTCAAATTGTCAATCAGCAGCACCTTGAGCTTCTGTCGGATTTCCAAAAGCTCCTTCTCCCGATCATCCATATCGCGCTCCTCTTTCTTTTTGCACCCTTGTGGCCCCGAGTATACCTGACCCACCGGGAATCGGAAAGGCCAAGCTTCAGAAAACCGTTTTAAACGCCGCGCATTCCCCGTCGCGTCATCCTTCCGGCAGCCCCCAGATGTCGGAGAAGAGGAAGCATTGGTAGGGGTGCCGCCAAGTAAATGCTTCCAGCGCTTCCGCGAAAGCCCGGATGCCCGCCCGCGCCGACTGGCGGTCCTCGCGCGAGGGTGCGGCAAACAGAACCGGTTCGATCCGGTAGCGCGTCACGCCCGTCTTCGGGACGAAGAGGGCAACCACCGGGCACTGTGCCGCCCTCGCGACCGCGAACGCGCTGACTGGAAAATGAGCGTCCTCTCCCAAAAAAGGCACTGCGACCGTCTGGCCGCCATACGCGCGGTCCCCCATGACAGAGACGATCTCGCCCCGCTGCAGACGTGTCACCATCTCGATCACACACCCCGGCCCGGCATCGGGAGGGATCACGTGAAATCCGGCATCGTCGCCCCGCACGTGTTCGCGCACGTCCGGGGTCTCGGCCGCCCGCATGAGCAGCGACACGGGGCGGCCTCCCGGCAACTGCCGCAGATGGGGCAGCGCGAGCTGCCAGCCGCCTGCGTGCGCCAGCAGCAGGACAAACCCGCTTTGCGACGCGGCGGACTTCTGGCAGATGTCTTCCAGAGCACGGCTGTCGAAATTAAACGTGCGCACCACGGCGTTGTACGCGTGGCGGTCGATCAGGCACTTTCCCTGATTGACGAAAAGCCGGTACACAGCGCAGCGGCGCAGCCAGAACGAGCGGCC